>JAQCAK010000136.1 GCA_027621895.1 Pseudomonadota bacterium
AGCTTGACGCTGTCACCGGTAACACAGGTGCAGGTACGACCGGTGGCTATTCTTCTGACTCAATCTACGGCGAAGCGTTCATTCCTGTATTCGACAACGGCTCGCAGTCTTTTGATATCACGGCCGGTGTTCGCTGGGATGACTTCAGCACCTTTGGCGACGATACCACCTACCAGATTGGTCTCGAATTCCGACCATCTGAGACCCTGAAGTTGCGAGCCACTCTCGGTGAGGTATTCCGTGCACCGAACATTGGTGAGTCCTTTGGTGGCGTGGTTGACTCATTCCCGCAGTACAGTGACCCATGTGTAACAACACCACTGCCTGCTGGATGTGCACAGGTTGGTATTCAGACAGACAGCCAGGTACTTGCGCGCGTTGGGGGAACCCCTACCCTGCTGCCAGAAGAAGGTGACACGCAGACCTTTGGTGTTGTGTGGACTCCGGACTTCGACTTTGGTGACTTCTCTGTCACCGTCGACTGGTGGAATACAGAGCTTGAAGGCGGTATCACCGCACTGGGCGTTCAGTACATCCTGAATGACTGCTACATTGATGGTAATGGTAATTCTTGTGCACTGGTTACGCGGCGAGCAGACTACAGTGTTGCTTCAATCCTAGATGCACCGCTCAACGCTGCGCTGGCTGAAGCCGAGGGTGTTGACCTGGAGATCAAAACAGCTTTCAGCACCGACTTCGGTGATATCGAAGCTGAACTGCTCTGGGCTCACTACCTGAAGTTTGAGCGTCAGGCTTTCCCTGGAGATGTCACGGATGACCTGGTAGGTCGATACAATGGCGACGCCTTTGCTGAAGACAAGATCAACTACTCTGTCGCATGGCGACGAGGTGATTGGGTCGTGTCTTACCTGGGTGAATACATCAGCGAACTTGAAGCAGATGTCAGTTTCTTCGCGACCTACAAGCAAGATGTAGATGATCAGCTCTATCATGACATCACCGTAATTTATGATATGCCGAATTCCGGTTTCCGGTTCTCAGGTGGTATCACTAACTTTACGGATGAAGAGCCGCCTTACATCGACTATGGTTTCAACGCTTCCACTGACCCATCCACTTACAGGATGTTTGGTCGTGGCTACTACCTGCGTTTGACCTGGAGTAAGGAAGACTAATCTGACTTTCAGTCAATCAGTCGAAAAGGGCCGCAATCGCGGCCCTTTTTTTTTGCACAAAACCCGGGACAGTTTACTTTTCTTGCGAAGAAAGAGTGACGGGATAACAACTGCCCGAGTTAAGTAAACTGTCCCGGATTGGTTTCGGACCAGAATTGATCGGCTTCGACGATCTCATAGAGATCCTCTGCCTGTTTTTGTAAACGCCTGGCTTTTGCACGATAGTGCTCACCTGTTTCAGGGTCTTTAGATGATGCATTGATGACCTGATCTGCACCCAGCTGCCATTGCAGGCAGAAGTGCCTGAGGGCGTCACGGGGAGTCCTGGCCACATCGCTGTTCACGATATCCGTCGACACGTCAGGTCCACCGATAATCCAGTAGCACCTTGAGCTATCCAGCATTTCACGGATTTGCCCAACCACGACAGCACCGGGCATTGACCATTCAGGTCGCGCTTCTACTCTGGCGCCTTTTAGTACACCGGTTGCGACAACCTCTTCGACCACACGGCGAAAATAGTCACGCGTCCAATTTTCCGAATTCGGTACCTCTTTGCTCACCTTTGCTCTCCTGCTAGCTGGATTTAAACCACCCGGTGAGGGATAACCGCGGTTCCAATGCATATGGGGCAACATAGGTCACGGCATGGATATGTTTGACATCGAAAAGCACAAGAGAATTGAACTTCGGCATCCAGGCATCCCGGGGCGTTCCGTCTTCTTCATAAAACTGCAACAAACCACCCCAATCCGGATGCCAGCGCTGCGTGAAACTAAGCACATAAGCGAACCGACGATCGCGATTCTCGACAATATCGCGATGGCGGGTGAGAAATTGCCCCGGCAAAAATCGAGTATAGTGACCCGTCACGCTGCAAATACTGTCATCACCGGTAATGTCACGAACCAGGGCTATCGTTGTCTCGTCCTGAAGCGTTTCAAACAGCTGCGCCATGAGTGGCGACATATCCGCCGGACGACTCTCACCAAGATGGCAACTGCCATAGAGAAAACCAACTCCCTGACTCGCATGTTGCATTATTTTCTGGTTAAGCTCCTGGCGCGCCTCGACCGACATGGCCTCAAATGCTGCGCGGCTGGTCCGTTTTAACTGATCATCAATCACATAAACCAGTTCAAAGGAGGCATCCGCTGCGGCAGCACGCAACCGCTCGGCTACATCAGGTAGCAGGATATTATCGATCCTGAGTCGGGCATCCCTGGCGAACTCAGTTCGCAGGTCGTTAACATCGAGGTCAGGACTAATCACCCTGACTTCTGTGCCACCAGCACCCAGGCCAGCGGTTCTCCCTGATTCACCATCAATGATTTCGCCTCACGAACCAGGAACTGACTCGCTGAAAGCTGCTCACACAGTCCCGCGAACAACTGATCTGAAAGGGCCGCATCGATCATCGAGCGCAATCTTTCAGTATAGTCATTCATCTCACCCTGCTGATTACCGATCCAACCCATGACTTCCTGCTCATCATAATTCTGGATACCGGCCTGTATTCTGCCCACATTTTCGACCAACGATCGAATAGAACCGCCGGTGATATCAGGCCCATAGTTAGCAAACAGATCGTTAACAGACCGAATGTCTTCAGCGACCTTTTCAGCCAAAGGTCTGGCATCACCGGGCGTCGCATTGCCTTTCAGTACCTGATAGCCCATTTCGAACATCCTGACCGCGTCCTGGATAAAGCCGATAGCCAGAAACCGCTCCGTTGCCTTCAGGCAAGCCCGACTTTCCTGTTCAACCACGCTATCCCTGCAATGCAGCACCGTTTGAATCCAGCCACCTGGCGCAATAAGGTCCGCCAGGGACTGCAAGGCTGCAGCCCCGCCATACTCAACACCAAACTGGCTGACGACACGATCCACACTGGATGCTTTGACAGGCAGTCGCTGCAGGTCTGCTGCCAGCGGAAGAATCTCAGGACGCCTGGACCGCAGTGACCGAAGTGCTGCCGCTGAAAGGTCTAGACTGATGACGACATGCCGATCAGGCAGATGTTCCAGCAAAGCTCCCCTGCCGCACCCAAGATCGATAATGATCTCGTCATCACCGACGGACTCGAACTGGCGCTGCCAGAACTCATCAAGGACAGGATGAGAAATCCCTTCACTATCGGAAACACCAGCTTCGCTGCCAATCCAATAGTTGTCCCAGGCATTGGCAGTTATCGCCATCGTTCAGTCCGGATAAAAAAACAAAATTATATCATCGACTTGAGTTTACCGAGATTTTGCGCCTTATTATCCGGTCAGCGGGTGAGTTGATAGAATAACCAACAACCATTTCGCCTTCCATTCCACCCCACCAGGAGTCAAGACGCTGGACAACAGATGCACCAGAATCAGCCAGGTGGCCAGGCAGGCAGCCCAGAGGCAGAACTGGGCAGTCGTGCACCAGGGCGCAACCCAGATCCTCCAGATTGATCCGGCCGAACCAGAGGGCTATTTCCTGATGGGGCTGTCAATGAAAGCAGCCCGTCGACAGGATGCTGCCGTGCAGGCTTTCGAGAAAGTAATCTCACTGGACAGCAAACGTTATGACGCCTCCATCGAGCTGGCAAACCAGTATTTTCTGGTCCTGCGAACGGCTGAAGCTTACCAGTTGCTGGAGTCCTACTCGTCACAATTGAGTAACAGTCCGCGCTATCTTGATATGGCAGGGACAATCTATGCTGATCTTGGGTTGTCGGAAAAAGCCTGGCCCTTTTACAAACGCGCTGTAAAACTGCAACCCGATATCGATCTGTTCCAGGCTAACCTCGCTGCCTGCGCAACGTTTCTGGGAAAAATCGAAAAAGCCGAGAAGATCTATCGTAAGCTGCTGGCAAAGAATCCTTCGCACCAACGTAACCATTACCACCTGTCTCGTCTAAGAACCGCTACTGATCCGAAGCACGTCAAAGAGATGGAGAAAGTGTTGGAAGGCACCCGCCAGCCAGCCGAGCGAAACATCTTTCTCTACTACGCGATTGGCAAAGAGTACGAGGATCTTGAAGATTGGCCCAGAGCTTTCGAGTACTACCAGAAAGGTGGAGACGCCGTTTCCGCGGTTTCCCAGTATACGCCGGACCAGGACGTCGAACTCATCGATACGATAATTGAGTGCTGCACACCAGCATGGCTTGCAGCACATCGCTCCCAATCTGACAGCCGACCGATTTTCGTCCTTGGTCTGCCCAGAACCGGCTCCACCATGACAGAACGCATCATCTCGAACCACTCGCAGATTACCAGCGTCGGAGAAACGCAACATCTGGAGGCATTGCTCAAGCGCCACAGCGGTGTCGAATCCGATGCAAGAATGACCGTCGGCATGATCAGAAGCCTCGTGGATCAGGACGAGACAGGCGCTATAGGTGAAGCCTATAAGCAGTGTCTCAGTTACCTGGTCGAAAACACAGGCCGGTTTCTGGAAAAACTGCCCTACAATTTCCTGTACGCAGGTTTTATCGCCAGCCTGTTTCCCGAAGCAAAACTGGTATACGTCCGCCGCAATCCCATGGACACCTGTTTCGCCATGTACAAGCAAGTATTCACCTGGGCCTATCAATACACTTATCGACTGGATCATCTGGCAACCTATTACCTCGCCCACCGGCGATTGCTGGCACACTGGCAGGAGACCCTTGGCGATCAGCTGATAATCGTAGACTACGAGGATATGGTCCAGCAGCCGGAACAACAGACTCGACGGCTGCTGGACCTGCTCGATCTGCCGTTCGAACCAGCCTGCCTGGATATTCAGGCCAATCAGAACGCAAGTTCGACCGCAAGTTCGATACAGGTGCGCGAAGCCATTCACACACGGTCCATCGGAAAATGGACACACTTTAATGAGCAGCTGGAGCCTTTAAGAGCACGACTCGAAGATGCCGGCATCGACTGCTAGGCCACGCCACACCATGCTACAATCCCCCCACTTCCTACGAGATCAGCAGCCATGCCAGATGGCCTGTTTTACTGTTGCCGCAGGATCCTGCAATTTATCCTGCTGCTGGCCCCGCTTTCGGCATTTGCCAATGATGCAGTTGATGACAGGAATCAGGTCATCACTATCGCCCTGACCCAGGAACCACCGCAGCTGAATTCCATGAAAGCCACCGACCAGGTCAGCATCCTGGTGCTCAGCCATGTCATGGAAGGCCTGGTCCGCTATGACCGTCGTGGCAATGTTGTCCCGGGTGTGGCCCGGGAATGGGAAGTCTCTGACGAGGGTGCCGTTTTTCAACTGAGAGACAATGCCCTGTGGAGTGATGGCAAACCCGTCACCGCCCACGACTTCGTATTCGCCTGGCAGAACGCACTGAAACCCGCAACCGCTTCCGAATATGCCTTCATCCTTTATCCGATCAAGAATGCCGAGGCTATCAATACCGGCAAACTGCCCGTGGAGCAGCTCGGCGCTGTCGCCGTGGATGACCTGACCCTGAAGGTGACCTTCGAGAGGCCCACGGGATACTTCGTCAAACTGACTGCCTTCACCACCTATTTCCCCGTTCGCCGCGACTTTTTCGAATCAAAGGGCGACACCTATGCAGCGGATTTCGATGACCTGCTCTACAACGGCCCTTTCGAGATGACCAGCTGGGTTCACAGCGCCTCTCTGAAGATGGTCAAGAACCAGAACTACTGGAACCGTGAAGAAATTTTTCTGAACGCCATCAATGCGGACTACATCACGGCCGACACCCGGGCAAGACTGAACCTGTTTATTGACGGCAAGATTGTCCACACCCGACTCGATGGTGAGACC
>JAQCAK010000137.1 GCA_027621895.1 Pseudomonadota bacterium
CCACTTTACTTCGGCGGAGGCAGATCCATCGCTGAGGCGATAGCTGCCTGCGTTCCCGATGCAAAAATTATCGTGAACCTCCGCAATCCGGTTCATCGGTTCGAGTCTGTTTTCAATCACATTGGCCTCAAACGGGACGTCGGGTTCAACCTGACCCTTGAGACTTTTCTGGATCAATGCCAGTCCTGCAAACCGATGGATGTAAAATCTCTTGAAGACATCGACGGGCTGGCTCTTCGGGAGGGATTGTACGGCGAGTTGCTGTCCGAGTGGCAAGAGGTTTTTTCTGCAGACCGTATACACATTGTTGATTTTGAAATATTGTCGCGACAACCAGCACTGGCGCTAGAGGGCGTCTATAATTTTATGCAGATATCCTCACCGGGTGACAGATCACTGGAAAGCTTTAACCAGACGCAGTTTGTAAAGAACCAGAGCGTTCATCGAATAGCTATGCTCGCCAACAATGCTCTGGAACCGCTACTCAACATTTCTCCGCTATGGCTACGATCCTCTTTACGCCGCGCCTACTACGCCATCAACGGTGATGAACCTCCAGCACAGGCAGACCCTTCAGTGATGCAGAGAATCCAGCGCTACTATGAGCAGGATGCAGCTCTTCTGAAAGAGACACTGAACCAGCTTAAGTCCCCTCCGCCCGCCTGGCTTAGCTAGTTAGACCCAGTGACGCCTGTTTCCAAATACTTTCAGCTTGTTCAGGGTTTTCTGAAAAAGAACTCGGACCTGTCTGAAATTTACCGGGGCGGCGGTATTACACTGGTGCTAAGACTGCTTTCCGGCCTGATGAGCTTTCTTAGCACGCTGGCCGTTGCCAGAATTGCCGGCGCTGATTCAGCAGGCCTCTTTTTCCTGGCCATGAGCATCGTCGGCCTGTTCTCTGTCCTTTCGCCTCTCGGTACCGACTCCGTGCTGTCACGACATATTTCAACGGCAGTGGAAGCGGGAGACGGACTTGTGGTGCGCCTCGTTTACCGCAGAGTCCTTGGCATTGTCTTTACCAGCGTCATCTGTATTGCTGTCATCGTTGCAATTGGTGCCCCCTGGATCGCGGGGACCCTCTTTTCCAAACCCGATCTGGCGCCCTTGCTGGCACTAATGGCGCTGTCGGTTATCCCCTATTCACTGACTTGGATGCATGGCAGTGCCTTTCTTGGCTTTTCAATGATGGTGACCTTCAACCTGCTGCGTCGGGTCGGGGTAGGCGCCCTGTTTCTCACGCTGCTGGGCCTCATTTATCTGGCCAATCCCAAGCCTGACATCCTGCTCGTGGGATACGGCTACGTGCTGGCCGGAGTCTTCATGCTGATGATCGCACTCTGGCTCTGGGTAAAGCGACCGGCTCTCCCGGAACCTGCCGTTGAAAACACCGAGCGCTACTCCACCCGGGCAATCATGAAATCCTCCTTTCCACTGCTGGGATCAGGGCTGCTGGGTGCAGCGAGCGGGCGAATCGGCCAGATTCTGGTCGGCGCTTACCAGGCTGCAGCAGAAGTTGCTATCTACTCCGTGTCCCAGCAGATCGCGGGTCTTTCATCAGTACTGCTGACCGCGATCAACAGTGCGGCCTTTCCAAGAATCGCTCGACTGTATTACCGCGGCGACATCGCCGGCATCCAGCGGGTATCCGTCTGGATGACAAGACTCGTGGTCGTAACGTGCGTGCCTATCGTCGTGCTGCTCATGATCATGAGCGATTGGGTACTCAGCCTGTTCGGACCAGAATTCGATGGTGGCGCAACGATCTTGCTGATCCTTTTGCTGGGTCAGCTAATAAACATTGTGACGGGCATAGTGGGTACTACACTGAACGCATGCGGTTATGGCCGTTTGCTGTTCCAGGGACACATCGCGGGGTTCCTGGCAACTCTGATTCTCTGTTTTCTGCTGATCCCCAGATTCGGCACAACCGGTGCAGCCATCGCCAACGCCACAGGCTCAATCATCATCAACCTGAATCACACCTACTGGGTTAAACGTAAGCTGGGTTTCTTCGCAGCAAACATCTTCGTGCGGGTTTAGACCAGCCTTCCAGAAACAGTTTTGTAGAAATGGCGGAGCCGGCGGACCATCTTCCTGATCATCGAGACCCTGGCCTGACCCTCGAAAAGCGCCGAATGGGATTTGATCAATGCCCAGTTCACTTCACAACTCCCAAACGACTGTCCAGGAACAACTGTCCTGCTACCGGGTTTGATCTCGTCAATTCGATTCTGCTGCAGATTCCGTCCGTGATTCGTCAGCAACATGGGATCAACCAGTTCGTCCAGCCTTTTGAGCTGGACGTCGAACAGCACTACAGGATCGAGCCCCATGCTGTGCAGGTCAGCCTTGAGTTGTTGCTGCACCCAGAGAACGTTGGGCTCATTCCCATGAGCTTCATGGATGGGTGTGAAGTACGTATCCAGATGTCCGTGTCGTATAGCGGATGCTGAAATCCTGACCTCGGGATATCTGGCAACAAGCGTCAACCCACAGGCAACCGCGGCATGATTACGCCGGTGCCACTCGGGCGCGAACCTCCCGTAGACAGAAGACTCCCTGAAGTCCATATCCCACTGGATCGCCCGCAACGTCCCGTAAAGCCTGAGAGGATAAGCACCAGCCTCAAGATCCTGTTCAATGCTGTCATGCAGCGCCTGCATATAACCAGGGCACAGTGCATCGTCATCATCAAGCAGGGTGATCGCCAGGTACCGGGTGTCCTCGCGGATATAGGGCTTCAGCCAGAAGTTGAAGCCAAGTTCTGTATCATCGTCCAGGGGACGGATATGGATGTTCTTATGTCGCGATGCAAACTCGGTGAGTTTTTCCAGCCATGCCAGATCAAGGTCGGGTTCGACCATAACGACCCAGTCGAAATTCTGGCACGTCTGGTTGGCGATGGACGGATAAGTGATGGCGCTGATGGTTAAGGTGCGTATCCGCAGGTTATCTGCTGCCATGGGCTCAAAATCACGCTGCAGCTTCATACCATCAAAGGGGCGGGATCGATGCCAGTACCTGAGGCAGAACCGGGTCACCACGATATGCTGAATCTGCACGGCACCCCCCTCCCGCGGGCTAGTCTTCCAGTATGTCCGATATCCCGTTTCCGTTGATATCAGTGACGCCGGAAAGAGGCTCCGCAAGAACCGCCGCCCAGGCGACTCGACGCAACATCAGATCCAGCTCTGGGTTTCTCCCAGGCGCTTTATCCCCTAGCAATTCAGGATTCCGGCCGTAGATGCCGGCATAAAATACGTAACCAATCAGCGGCTCCATAGCCTCACAAAGATGCCCGGTACCATCACGCCAGAAACAGGCATTTGCACCGCTGATCATTTTGTGGAGCCCGTCGATCCCTGCCAGATCACCCTGCTTGTAAGCTTCAAGAGCCATCACAACAGCTGTCGCTGTTGGCAGAATGTGAACAATTTCACCATACTTTTGGTTCAGGGCCTCAGCAATAGCCCCGAAATACTCAATGTCTTTTGCTGCCAGTGTACGGATTGCAGCAACGGTCAGCTCGTCTTCACTGTCAATTCGACGCTTGACGTCACCTATCCTCGGCCAGAGATTCGTCATGAAGAACCGGATATCAGGGTTATAGCGGCGGGCAAAGTCCACCCAGGGATAGTAGTACTCAACTCGATCATCAATATACGGTCCCCAGGTCATTACATCCCGTTTCCCGTTCACTAAAGCCGTCAGCAACCTGGGCTCAGCACGTCCACTATGCTGATAAATGCCATTCTCCAGCTCCCAGATGTATTTAAGACTGCCCTGGACTCCCGGCCCAAAATGCACAGTCGATCGATACTGCAGATCGTTGATATCAGTGATCTTTTTGAGATTCCTGTAACCTGGAACCATGAAACTGTGGCCCGTGCCCACCAGACTTAAACCTTCAAAATCACGGAGCCCTCTCCCGAACGCCTTCACCTGTTTGTTTGATTTTGCAAGCCGCTTCGCAATCTCTTCCGGGCTCAGCCGGGACACAGCTTCAGCCGGGAAGTTACCGGTCACATATCCCTCTTCCATGGGAGTCTGAGGCTGCAATCTGAAGGAGAGATCAGCAGACCAGGCCTCTGCCTGCACGAGACAGAGTAGAAGTACTGCTATCTTTCGGGAAATGCTCAACATCGGAAACCAACCCAGTTACACTGCATGTGACGCGATCGCCATAGTACTACGACAGCCTCTTCTAATGTCATTCATCTCTCTAGATTTTCTGGTGTTCGCGCCGCTTATCCTGCTGCTGTATCAGGTCGTGCCCGGACACCTGCGCGTCCTGCTGCTGCTGGCTGCTTCCTATCTTTTCTACGCCTGGTGGGACTTCTACTACATAGCCCTGATACTTCTTTCCTCGACCGTTGCCTATGTGAGCGGGCGCCAGTAAGAAAAAAGCGATACTCCCGCAACGAGACAGTTCTGGCTCTGGCTGAGCGTGATCGTGATTCTGGGTCAGCTTTTCTTCTTCAAGTATTTTGATTTCTTCCTGGTGAACCTGAACTGGGTCTTCAATGCTGAGTTGGGACTGCTGAATATACTACTGCCTATCGGCATTTCGTTCTTCTCCCTTCAGACCCTGGGATACGTCATAGACGTGTATCGAAGAAAATTTGCTGCAGAGCAGGACCCAAAGGTGTTCTTTCTTTATGTCTGCTTTTATCCGCAACTGGTTGCTGGCCCTATCGAACGCGCACGCCAGTTGATGCCACAGCTACGGGTGCTGAACCCGATCACAAACGAAAATTTCCGCCGCGGACTGATGCACATAGGCTGGGGACTCGCTTTGAAACTTATTATCGGAGACAGGTTTGTCGTTGCTGCAGCAGATGTTTTCGACAAACCGGAGAACTACTCCTCGCCCGAGGTGTTTCTATCCAGCGCATTCCAATGGATCCATGTTTACTGTGACTTCTACGGGTACAGTGAAATGGCGCGCGGCCTTGCCATCATGTTCGGCATCAACCTGATGCGCAATTTCGACAATCCGTTCCTTGCCATCAACACTCGCAGCTTCTGGCAGAAATGGCATATCTCACTGACAAAGTGGGTCTTCGACTATCTATACTTCCCGATAGTGGGTCGAAAATCCTCGCAACTCCGGCGCTCTGTCTGCCTGGTGATTACGATGGTGATTATCGGTCTCTGGCACGGCGCTTCATACAATTTTGTCCTGTTCGGGCTTTACCATGCGGGGGTCATGCTTCTCCAGGATCAGACACAGAAGTACTCACCGGTTAAGTTGCCAAAAGGCCTTGCAGCGATTTTCAATAACATCCTTATCGCTCCCTCTACATTTCTGTTTATGACTACAGACCTGGACCATGCCGCTCGCATGTTTAATGCGATGATAAGTGGTACCACCAGCGGCGAGTTTTCCATGTTCGACAGTCTGAACACGCTGACAGCCATGGGTTTCTTCGCGTTGGCACTCTTCATTGAAACGCGCTACAAGGGCGCTGATATGATAGCCGTGCGGATTTCAGGTTTCTCTGCGCCGATTCGCTGGACAGCCTACTGCTTGATCACAATCGTGATTTTGACTTTCGCCATGCTTCGGGAGAACGACTTTGTCTACTTCCAGTTCTGAAGCAGATCAGCTGCGTCCTGGCTTGCTGGCGCTCAAGCTGATCGGCGCGACGGCGCTTATCGTGGCGCTTAGCTACTGCATGGAATTTACCGCCCGGGAACTGGGCATGGGTGATGCGTTCAAACATGCCTGTGCTCACCAGGGCTACTTAACGGCCATGGAGGAAAAGCAGGCTGACATCCTGGTCATAGGAGCTTCTGATGCGATGGCCCTTGACCCCAACCTGGCTGGTACACCTGCCGGCGTCGTTGTGCTGCGCGGTGCGGGACTTTCGACACTCATGACCGGCATGGAATTCCTCGCAGATCG
>JAQCAK010000138.1 GCA_027621895.1 Pseudomonadota bacterium
TTCTATTCCCTTTAACTTGCCTTTAATGTCGGTTTGTTTCCTGTAAACTCGCCATTCTACGTGATCTGCAGCGTTTCTACCTTGATAGAAGTTTTCCCAGCTTTTGATACTGCGAGACACCGGGCTTTTCTGGCCTGCGGTCTTCTCCTGGCTGGACTCGCTGTTACGATTCCCGCCCGCGCCGCGGAACTGGAACATGTCACCATTGATATCGATCGTCTGCGGGAGCAGGTGACAGAGCGATATCGCGAGCGGGTCAGGGAAAAGGTCGCCAGCGAAACCAGGGCCAGGATCAGGAACCAGGTCGCTGATTCGGTCGAGGAAACGCTGCTGGATCAGATCGAAGACGTCATTGCCGACACTGCCGAGGACGCCCTGCCTCCTGGTGTCGTGGAGAAACCAACGCCCGAGATAGTGACCGGGCAGTTGCCTTCTGCAAGAATTCGCACAACCACAGCGGATGTCACTGATCGCCTGCTTGAAGCAAGACTGATGCAGATTCCCCGGGATGTCGAGCGGGCCGTTGACAGCGTGGTTGACCGGGAGGCCAATGCCGCGCTTCAGGACGAATGGCTGGTGATGACGGATGAAGAGACGCTGGCGTCCCTGTCGTCCAGAGGTTATCGAATCACCAACGTCGAACCGCTCGCCGGACTGGGTTATCTGCTTGGCACCATCAGCGCCCCAACCACATTCAAACCCGGCGGGAAGCTGTTTCCAGAACTTCAGGTCATCGAGTCCTCGCAGCTGGCAGTAGACATGAACCATGTTTACTTTCCGCAGGACGAAACCCTGCCGCTTCCCGCAACATCAGGCGCGGCAACTTTCACCTCGCAGAGTCCCGCAGATCATCAGCCTGGCCCGATACGAATCGGCATGATTGATTCCTCAATAGATCAGCAGCATCCCGCCTTCTCGGAAACGAAAATTACCGAGAGACCTTTTACGCCGGCCGGGTTCGGGAAGGCAATGGAACATGGTACGGCTGTCGCATCGTTGATGGTCGGACACACTGATGGTTTTGCAGGACTAAGCCCGGGCAGTGAACTTTTCAGTGGGGTCATTTTCGCACGGGACGGCAAAGGGCGCGTTTTTTCCACGACCGCTGCGATCGTCAAGGCACTCAACTGGATGGCCGAACAGAATATTCATCTGGTGAACATGAGTATCGCCGGTCCTGACAATGCGATTCTGGCCAAGGCCGTCGCGCGCGCCTGCGAACAGGGTGTGACCCTGGTGACCGCCGCTGGCAATGCCGGACCGGCATCGCCCCCGCTCTACCCGGCAGGTTATGCCTGCACGATTGCAGTGACCGCCGTGGATTCCAACAGCCGCATCTACTACCGCGCAAACCGGGGGGATCACATTGATTTCGCACTCCCCGGCGTCGATGTCCTGCATGCAGTGCCTGGTGGCGGCTATGCCCGATCCAGTGGTACCTCCTACGCGGCGGCCGTCATGTCAGGACTCATTGCGGCTTCTATCCCCGAGGCCATGACATCCGTGGCGGAAATTCGTCGACGCTTTGCGGCCGACGCAGTGGACTACGGCAAAGTCGGTATTGATCCGATTTTCGGGATGGGTGTGCTCCGCTCTAGAACGGCATCACATATCTCAGCGTCAGCTGAACCAGGTTCTGCACATAGTCTGCTGAATTCAGATTAGATCGGTTGTCGGCGTTCAACGCCCGCAACTCCAGTTCAAGCTGCTTCGAAACCGGGTAGTTGCCGCGAATCTCGAACCGGGCCCGGCTGTCTTCCCGATACTGTCTGATAGATGGTTCCAGGCCCTCGTCATAGCGTCGGTTCTGAAATCGATAACTCACTTCAATCTGCGTATCACGATCAAAGAACGTGAACTCCCGGTGATAAACCAGCCGGGCTTCCCTGCTGTCATTACTGAAAACCTGATCATCGGCCGAATCCCGAAGGACTGACAATCTAACCATCCAGTAATGGCGCAGACCATTGACGAAGTAGTAAACGCTGCCATCAAACTGGTCCTGGTCGTTGTTCCTGCCAACGGCCTGGGGAAAGCGTTCATGACTTCTTTCATAGCCGAGGCGAATATAAATCCGGGTTGAGGGAAACCAGCTGATGGTAGGGGCAAACTGAAACAGCTCGAGAAAAGCATCTCCATCCAGGTGATAGTCGACGTAACGCAGGCTGCTGCCCAGAGAATATCCGTGCAGGTCCTTGTCAGCGCTCAGCGATACCAGGGAAAGCCGGCCGTCAAACTCATCAAAGGTGGAATAGCGCTTGTCAGCAAGATTGAGACTGGCACCAAGATCCAGCCCTTCAACGGGTTCAAAGTGAATATCTGCACCCACCCCCAGGTCCCGGTAACTGTCACCCAGGCTGGTTGAAAGCTCCACGTCATCAACGGACACATTGGAATCATGGCCGTACCCCATTTCCAGCTCAACCGCGCCACTGACACCTTCTTTCGCCAGCAGCCAGCCCGGCACAAGCAGCAGTATCAGCAGCGCCAATGCGCTGGCGTCGTTCAGGCTATACACAGATGGTTACCGACAGGAACAGGCATGATTCACTATAATTCAATCACTTAGGATTCCCCAATGCGATCTTTGCCGGATTGGAATAAGTCTCATTCCTGGTGAAAGTCACGTGGTGTTAGGCATTTCGCCTGAATGTGTGCGATGATTACATTCGCTGATCGCACTTACCCCCCCTGGGGCCGCGCCGGCGCAAACATTTAGCGAGCCATTGAGGATGTTCCTATGAAAATTGTACCTACTATTGCCGGGCTGTTGCTTGCCGGTACCTTTGCTGTCTCTGCCGAGGCGGGACCTTCCAAGAGCGAAGTCCTGACCTCCTGCAAGTCAGAAATAAACGAGTCATTTGAAGATATTTCACGAGTCCGTACTGCCAAGTACAAATACAAGTCCACCGGTACCTATGTGACTTTCAAGGTATCCACGGATGGAGAAATCCAGCGTGTGACCTGTACCTACAAGGACGGCATGGCAAGCCTGACCGACGCTGACGGCGAACTGATCGCCAGCAAGACTGAAGCAGAAGCCGCCGTCGAGTCCTGATCCAGGCCCCACCAAAGCAGGGAGCCACCGGCTCCCCGCTTTACCGGGGACAGTTTACTTTTCTCTCCGGGTTACAGGGACACCATAAACTTCAGACCTTACCAGGGATATTCGTCGGCCGGAGATGCCGGCTCCGGCCCACCTTTCCTGCGACGCAATCGCCGACCGACCCTGTCCTCGAGCCGACGAATAAATTGCTCATTGCCAACCGGGCGACCTGCACTCATGTTTTTCCGAATCCTGTCCACGGCCTCTCGGTCGTCCGCGTTCTGGAGATACCCCAGCCAGTCAGGTACCCTCGAAAGCATGGGCTCAACCTCTACAAGTCGATCACACAATCCGGCAAGGTGAGCTCTGGCTGATGACCAACGCCATTGTTCAGCCGTATCACAAAGCCCTGCTATCACCGGGTTCAATTCAACATAGCGAACCGCCGCCAGCAGATGAGCCTCATCCATCGCAATCGAATGGAATCTCTCTTGCCAGAGATGGCCCTGCCAACCGAACCGCCTGTTGATAGTTCGGGTATACCGACGGTGGGCTTCCCCAAAGAACCGGGCCAGAGAGTCCGGCTCCCGCGGAACAACAACCAGGTGTGTATGGTTCGGCATCAAACAGTATGCCCAGACAGAAACCTGGGCGCTGGCTTTCGCCTCGGACAGCAATTCAATGTAAAAGCGATAGTCCTGCTCACTGAAAAACGTCCGCTGCTTCCGCCCACCGCGCTGAGTCACGTGATGAGGAACATCTGGAATGACAATTCTGGCTGTTCTCGGCATTCCCGAATGCTAGCGACGTTGCTCGGCCGGGACAGGCGTCAATGCAATCGTTCGTTGTCAGCCTCCTGCTAGTTGGCGAGCCAGCATCAGCGGGCCTCATGGAATTTCAACATCCAACAGCCAGTTTCGAAAAGTAAACTGTCCCCATTACCCTGAAAGAAAAGTAAACTGTCCCCGATATGGAGATGCTTGCGGATTTTGGGGAGGTGGCTGTTGGGCTGGCGGTGGTGGCCTGCCTCATCTATGTGGGATATCAGTTGCGGGAAAGCCGCTCGCAGGCGCGGGCCGATACGCTGCAGCGCAGACTCGATACGCGTATCAGGACATGGCAACAGCAACTGGAAGTAGAGACGCTTCACTCAGCCAAAGACAAATTCTTCGAGTTTGAGCTCTACCGCGAGGATGCCGCGCTGCATGAGATTGAAGAGTTAACTCTGCGTGAGCGGCGAGCCCTGGAGCGGGAACTGATGATAGAACTCACGTACTTCCAGAATCTTTTCTATCAAAGAACCCACCAACTGATCGAACCCGCAGACAGCCTGCCACTGGACTATATGCGATGTTTCGAGAGTGCACCGCAGCGCCGCGCATGGAAGGACCAGATACGCCTGACCAACCACTTCCCGCCGGACTTCGTCAGGCACGCGGATACCATTGTCAAAAAGTACGATGAAGTCGAACGGCGAATGGCCGCTGATGAAGACGCGGATTTCAGCGCGGTCGTCGCAGACGTATTCGATCTGCCCGCACCGCCTGCATGGATCAGTTAACGGCGGATCGCATCAGCTGGTCAGCTTCCCGTCAATCAGCAGCAACATCCTGCGGTAACTTCCTGGCCCGAAAAGTGACCGGAAAATGCGTGGTTCTGGGGGCATAGTCCAGCGCCGGATCCTGGCTGACCAGCTTTGGAGGCCCTGCCACTTCCCAGTCAAATTTGTCCACCAGCATGCCAAGACACAAAGGCACGTACAGGCGAGTCACGCCCATACCCAGGCAAAGATGTGTACCCCCACCAAAGGCATTCGCTCGCTCACTTCCGGCCGAAAGCCACCGACCGGGATTAAAAACATAAGGATCCTCGTATCGATCAGCCTCGAAATGCGCCAGCCCGTGAAGCTGCATCACATTGACACCGCCAGGAATATGGACGCCCAGGAACACCTGATCACAGGCGGTCATTTTCGGAATGACCGGCGCGGGCAGGTAACAGCGCTCAACCTCCTGGATGACTGCTTTCAGCACCGGGTAGACGCCCATGCCCTGACGCAGCTTTTCGGGATCAAATCCTTGGAGTTCTTCCTGCAGACGCGCCAGCCATGACGGATGTGCGGCCAGCCCCCACAGGGCTGCACAGACAATATTGGCAATATTGCCCACCCCGGCGACCAGCAGCAGGTAAGCGGCCCGTTCCAGTTCTTCCACCGACAGGGCCGCCATCCCGTCCGCAGGCGGCTTGTCCATGATCAGGTCAAGTGAATCACCCGGACGCTCTCCCGCAAGACGTTCTGCCACGACCCGCTCGAAAACCGCAAAGGCCGTACGCCGGGCCTGCTGATAGGCCGGTCTCGCGTACCATTTTTCACGATCCTGCAGGGTCAGGGATACAGCGGGAATGAACGATTCTTCGAAGGACACCAGCTGATCGATTTCATGCTCAGAAAGCGGTGTCTCTAACTGGCTCCGTGACAGGCATCGGGTCAGCAGCCGTGACAAAACGGGGTGAACATCCAGGCCCTGTCCCTGCCAGGCATCAAATCCGGCAGCAAGGGTCCGGCTGACCGCGGGCAGCTCGCGCATAACAGCCGCCACACCGAAGGCAGGCAGGATGAGCTTGCGTGCTCGCCGATGGGGCTCACCATCCAGCTGCGACACGTGCATCGAACCCAGCTCGGCGAGGAAAAAATCACCGCCAGGAGAAGGCGGACCATAGAGCCAGTTATCAGGCGTCTTCCAGGCAGCCAGGTCCGCCTCGTGACCACAGATAATGTAGGTCTCCTTACCACTCAGTTCAGTACGGAATACAGGACCGGACCCCTGCATCAGAGCCAGCCAGGAAGCCGCG
>JAQCAK010000139.1 GCA_027621895.1 Pseudomonadota bacterium
GGGAAGAGTTGATTGATACCTCGAAAGAATAGCTTATGGATATGCTTATATTGCCAATCACACCGAGTGGTGCGTTTGGTTCCTGCCGGTTCAAGCTTAAATCCCCGGAAGAAAACCCGGCAGAGTACAAGCGCCTGATCGAGGTCTTTCAGGCGCATGATATCGGCTGCTTTTTTTACAATGGCGGAGGAGACTCCCAGGATACGGCAAACAAGGTCAGTCAGTTCAGCCTGCAGATGGGGCATCCCATCACCTGTATCGGTATTCCCAAAACGGTCGACAACGATCTGCCATTGACGGACACCTGCCCCGGGTTTGGCTCGGTCGCCAAGTATGTTGCCGTGTCGACCATGGAAGCCGGGCTTGATGTGGCGTCCATGGCGGAATCATCGACCAAGGTTTTCGTGCTGGAAGTGATGGGTCGGCATGCAGGCTGGATTGCAGCGGCGGGCGGTCTGGCGAAAACTGACAGCAAGGCCCCGCCCCATATCATCCTGTTCCCGGAAATTGCGTTTGATCGTCAGGCGTTCCTTGACCAGGTTCGTCGGACGGTAGACAAGGTCGGTTACTGTGTGGTTGTTGCCTCGGAAGGGGCGCAGTATGCCGATGGTTCGTTTCTGGCGGATTCAGGCTCGAAGGATGCTTTCGGCCATACTCAGCTGGGTGGCGTCGCGCCATCACTGGTTGAAATGATCAAGGCAGAACATGGCTTCAAGTGCCACTGGGCCGTGGCGGACTACCTGCAGCGAGCTGCCCGTCACATCGCCTCGGCAACGGATGTTGAGCAGGCCTACGCGGTTGGTGCAGCGGCCGTGGAATTTGCGCTCGAAGGCAAGAATGCGGTGATGCCAGTTATTACCCGGTTAAAGGGCAAGGGTTATCGATGGCGCATTGATGAGGCACCGCTCTCCAAAGTGGCGAATGTTGAACGCAAGATGCCCCGCTCGTTTATCACGCGTGACGGCTTCGGCATTACGGCCAGGGCCAGGGAATATCTGTTACCCCTGATCCAGGGTGAAGACTATCCTCCGTATGAGAATGGTCTGCCCAGGTACGTACGACTCAGGAACGTACTGCTGAAGAAAAAGCTCCCGGCGTTCAAGGCCGGCTGACCAGACAGCCATACGACCAGTGAATAAAGCCGTCGGGCGCTGAATCTTCGGGCACAAAAAAGGGACGATGGCTGTGAAGCCAGCGTCCCTTTCAGTTGGCACTGACCGGGGTTCCACCCCGGTCAGGAATGAAAACCAGGTCAGAGCAGTGGCGCGATGACCAGGCTGACAATTGCCATCACGTTGATCAGGATGTTCATTGACGGACCAGACGTATCCTTGAACGGATCGCCAACGGTGTCGCCGACAACCGCTGCCGCGTGAACCTCTGAGCCCTTGCCGCCCAGGTTACCTTTCTCGACATACTTCTTGGCATTGTCCCAGGCACCGCCGGCGTTTGCCATCATCAGTGCCAGCAGGACACAGCCGAGCAATGCGCCGGCCAGCATGCCACCCAGGCTTTCTGCACCGAGTCCGAATCCGATGACGGCCGGCATTGCAATTGCAATGGCACCGGGCGGGATCATCTTCTTCAGTGCGGCCTTGGTGGCGATATCGACACACTTGGCATGATCAGGTTCAGCCTTGCCTTCCATCAGTCCCGGAATTTCACGGAACTGACGTCGGATTTCCTCAATCATTTCCATGGCTGCCTCACCCACTGAAGTCATGGTCATGGCAGCAATCAGGAAAGGCAGACAGCCGCCGATGAACATACCGGTCAGTACCCGTGGATCAGACAGTTCGAGTTTGAAGTCCGGATAGTGAACATGCATGGTTTCCACGAAAGCGGCGATGATTGCCAGCGCTGCCAGTGCGGCTGCACCGATGGCAAAGCCCTTGCCGATGGCGGCAGTGGTGTTTCCCACCTCGTCGAGGCCGTCGGTGATCTCGCGAACGTCTGAGCCCAGTTCGCCCATTTCAGCGATTCCACCGGCGTTGTCAGCAACCGGGCCATAGGCGTCCAGCGCCATGGTCATGCCGACTGTTGCCAGCATGCCAACAGCGGCGATGCCCACACCATAGAGTCCGGCGAGATGGGTAGAGACGAAAATGATGGCACTGATAGCCAGGATTGGAATGACAACAGACTGCATGCCCACTGCCAGACCGGTGATCATGACGGTCGCGGTACCGGTTCTGCCGGATTCAGCGATTCTGACGACGGGTCCCTTGGAGGTGTAGTAGGACGTCACAACACCGATCAGGATCCCGCCGACCGTGCCCGCAACAATGGACCACCAGATTTCAGAGGCGACCCCGAGAAAGCCCGTGAGGAACCAGGCAGCAATAATCAGCAGAACGGCTGAGATCTGGTGACCGAGTTCCAGAGCCCGCTCTGGTCCAAGTCCGGACAGGGCGTTGACCAGGATAATACCCAGCACTGAACAGACCAGTCCGACGCTCGCAAGCATGAGAGGCAGCGACATGAGTGCTTCCCTGCCACCCTCGGGTGCCAGCGCCTGCAGTCCAAATGTCGCTGTGGATGTCAGGGTGGCTGCGATGGCAATCGTTGCAATCATGGAGCCGCAGTAGGATTCAAAGATGTCTGAACCCATACCGGCAATGTCACCGACATTGTCGCCGACGTTATCAGCAATCACGCCCGGGTTTCGGGGGTCGTCTTCAGGAATACCGGCTTCGATCTTGCCGACCAGGTCGGCGCCAACGTCCGCGCTCTTGGTGAAAATACCACCACCGACCCGGGAAAAGAGCGCCACGCTTGATGCGCCCATGCCGAACCCGTGAATCGCATGTGCTGATTCAGGGTCGCTCCCAAACATCCAGTAGAGACTGCCGAGTCCCAGCAGTCCTAGGGATGCGACACAAAGCCCCATGATGGAGCCGCCATGGAAGGCAACGGTGAGTGCGCCAGCCTGTCCCAGGTTCTGGGCAGCAGCCGTGGTGCGAACATTGGCCTTGGTTGCCGCAAACATGCCGATGTAGCCGGCGGCCGCGGAGCTGATTGCACCCACAGCGAAAGCGATGGCGGTTTTGGTACCCAGGCCGGGTGTAAAGAAAATGATCAGGAGCAGGGGGCCGGCGAACAACAGCAGCATCATGTATTCCCGATGCAGGAAGACCATGGCGCCCTCGTGAATGGCCGCTGCGATCTTCTGGATCTTGGCATCACCCGTTGCGTAGCGAATCATCAGCATGTAGATAATTGCAGCACATACGAGTCCCAGCACACCCATCACGGGTGGTATGTTTATCATGGTTTCCATATAGCGATTCCGATTGGAGTTTTAGTAATTATGTGAATCGAAGGGTCGACGCGCGCTAATGGTACAGAAACCCGGGAAAAGATTGAACACCAAGCTGCAGGAACTGCTTTTTGTTCCTGCAGCCTGTGTCTAGCCGTCTTCCAGCAATCGCCTGAGATCAATAATCGCCGCGTTGGCGCGAGAGATATGGGAACCCATCACCAGTGAGTGATTGGCCAGGATGCCGAGTCCATCGCCATTGAGGATAACGGGACTCCACACAGTGTCCTGGGTAGGCTCCAGCTCGCGGATAATCTGCTGCATGCTCACCAGTGCATTTTTCTTCTGCAGGACGTCGTGGAAATCCGTTTCTATGGCTCGCAGCAGATGGATCAGCGCCCAGGTGGTGCCGCGCGCTTCGTAGAACACGTCGTCCAGCTCTGTCCAGGGTGTTTTTACCTGCTGCTCGGGCTGGGCGAGCGTGGACTGGGTGGCCGCCGCATCGCCGGCCAGTGACACATCCAGCTGGCGTTTACCGACACTGGCCGAAAGTCGCTGTGACAGGCTGCCCAGCCGGGTTTCGACTTCTGAAAGCCAGATTCGCAGGTTGTCAGCCCGCGCATAGAATTGCGCGTCCTGCTGCCGGGTGTCGCCCAGCCGCGCGAGGTACCGCTGCAATGCGCGGATTCCCGCCTGGTACTCGGCTTCCGTTTCCGGCAGCATCCAGGAGTCGTTGTCAAAATAGAACTGGCCTTCAGCGGCAACCAGATCAGCATCCTCGGTGGATTGGGACTGTGAGCGGCTGAGATTGTTGCGCAGCGTCCTCGCCATATCGCGCATCTGTACCAGGACCCCGAACTCCCAGTTCGGCATGTTATCCATCAACGACCCGGGTGGCATGATGTCATTGTGAAGATAACCACCGCGCTTGTGCAGCAGGGTGTCGGCCATGGTGATCATGGTCGCAACTGTGGTACTGCCCGTCACCCTGGCAGCCTGTATCTGGCTGGTCTGTGCCTCGGTCGCCGCAGCGACGTCAAAGATTTCCGGTTCGCTGTTCCAGAAAAAGCCGACCGCACCAATGACCAGCAGCAGGACGCCGCCTGCCGCCAGGACAGAGCGAACAATGGTGCCTGGCAGGCTGGAGATTTCCAGCGAGTCTGAAACCTGCGTTTCTACCTTTTCCTTCAGATCATCAATTCCGCTCAAGGCGTACTCCTGTTGATTCGAACGGGTATGTTAACGCGTCTGCCAGCCGGCAGAAACTCGACCGGCGCATGAGGATCTCGTTTTATCGAGACAATTCGACGCTGTAACCGCTTCTGATGTCGAATGTGGCTTCAATCCTGAAATCGAGCCTGGCCTGCAGCTGTTGATAGATCCACCGGCCTGCGGCGTCGTCAGGCGCCCGGATTCGGACGAACGGCCTGAGCTCCCTGATTCTGTTCGCGATGGTATCGAAAGATCGCGGGCTGGCCTGCCGGGTCTTCACCATGTGTGGATCCAGGGGATATCGCTCGGTTTTCAGTTGTTCCTGGTCGTTAATCAACCGGGCAACAGCGGGGATGCTGGGATGGCCGGGATCGACTTCCTCGGCTTTGCCGAGGTACATCCTCGCTCGCTTGAGAGAGCCATCCCTGGCGTGCTCAATAGACCATGAAAGGTATCGATCTGCGATTGCCGTGATGCCCGCCTGTGCATCGGCGTTGCCGGGGTCAATATCCAGTATCCGCAGGTATCTCTGCCAGGCGTTGTCGTTGGCGGGTGTAGTCAGGCGGTCCTGGCTGAGAGCACGGTCAGCTGCTTCCAGCAGCCTTTGAACCCCCGGTTCTGCCTGCCGGGCAGGCTGTTCAGTTGAGCCGGCGGCAGCTGGAGTGGGTGGATCGGTCGCGCAACCGGATGCGAAAATGACAAGCAGCGCCACCCGGGAAAAAGTTGTCAACAGATATCTGGTCACAGTGCTATGGTAGCCGCATGAGTCGGTTCATGAACAGAAACCTTTTAGCCCCGGCCTCGACATTCCGTCGGCGCCCTGTTCTGTTGTCTGTTCTGTGTTCTGTGCTGTGTCTGATGCTGTTTCCTGCCACCGTATTGTCGGGTGCGGTAGAGTCCAGCCAGGTGGCGGCAGATCCCCCTGAATCCGCGATAAACCCGCTGCCGGGTTTGACAGGACTTGAGCAGGCAGAGCCCCGGATTCTGCCAGTCGACGAGGCATTCCGATTCGGCTTCTACCAGGAGGGTGAGTCTGTCACGGTATTCTGGCAGGTGCTGCCCGGCTATTATCTCTACCGTGACCGCTTGCGATTTGAACTGGGCGGAAACCCCCTGGAACCCGTGATTCAGGAGGGCGAAATCCGGGATGACGAGATCTTTGGCCTGGTGCAGGTGCTCGACGGGCTGATTGAGGTCAGGCTCGACACAGTAAAAGATCCAGACGAAGTAAGTATTTACTATCAGGGGTGCGCCGCAGCAGGCTATTGCTATCCACCGCAGAAAAAGCTGCTATCTTCTGCAAAAAATGGGTTAATTTCGGGAAATGCACAACCGATTCTGCAGCGAGAAAGCTCTGGCTTTTTCGGCGAAAATCGGTCATTTTAGCAGCACTTTTCAGGGAGATTAGCTAGATGTCAG
>JAQCAK010000140.1 GCA_027621895.1 Pseudomonadota bacterium
CAGTCTGCCAGCAGGCTGACCAGCAGCCGACTCATCGTGGTTTTGCCGCTTCCCTGGGAACCGGCCACCGAGAAAGTGACCGGGCCCTGGCGACTGGACTCGAACAGTGTCGCCGCAATGCTGAACAGCAGCGGATACACGACCGGATCCTCCCCCGGCGGGCCAGCGATCCGGCGAAACGCCGGCGCATACTGGTCATAGACTGACTGCTGGCTTGCCGGTACGGTGTCAGGAAACTTCACGATCAGCTGATTTCACGACTGAAGGGTGGCAGGGCGTCCAGTATCCTGCGGCCGTAGGCCTTGCTGACCAGACGACGGTCCAGAATCGTGACGGTGCCGACATCCGACTCCGTGCGCATCAGACGACCTGCGCCCTGCACCACCCGGAGGATTGCGTTAGGCAGCATCAGGTCATAGAAGGCGTTGCCGCCACGTTCCACGATCCACTCGGACAGGGTGGCATCCACGGGATCGTCCGGTACTGAAAACGGCAGCTTGGCGATAACAACATGGGTGCAGTATCCACCAGGCAGGTCAACACCCTCGGCGAAGCTGGCCAGACCGAAAATGCAGCTGGATTGTCCGGCGTCGATCCGCTTCTTATGGGTGGCGAGCATCTCCATTTTCGAGAGGTCTCCCTGCATCAATACCCGTTCCCGGAACTGTGGTTCTATCTCATCGTGAACTCGCAGCATCTGGCGCCAGGACGTGAACAGCACCAGGGACCCCGGTTCATCCCGCAGTATCTCCGGCAAGCGTGTCGCCAGCTCTTCCGTGTGTCCATCCGGATCCGAAGGGTCACTGTCCATCGCCGGTACCCTGAGGGTCGCCTGTTCCCGGAACCGGAACGGACTGGGCAGGCTGTTAAACAGCTGATCACTGCCAATTCCCGTACGCTGCTGAAAAGTCGAAAAGTCGCCTCCCACAGAGATGGTCGCCGAGGTCAGTACCGCACCGGCACAGCGGGACCAGAGGGTTTCCTGCAGCTGATCCGCTACAGAAATGGGGTGGCAGGACATCTGCAGTTCCATGCCCTCGACCTGCCCCTGGCTGGAAAACTTCACCCAGCGTGCGAAAGGCGGCTCCAACATGGGCCTGGCATAATTGTCCCAGAGTTTCCAGGCAGCCCCCAATCTGGCCGCAGCGGAAGACAGGTTGGACAGCCAGTGTTCCAGCACCTCACGCTCGCCGGCGGTGGTGTCTTCCATGGCCTGTTCGACGAGATCGACCATGGTCTCTGCATAACCCACCAGCTTCTGAAAGCCGCTGGCCAGGCTGGCCGAGAGCGCCGCGATCGGGTCATCAACCACGCCCATGGGAAACCGGTAACGCCAGCCTTCATCCACCACATCTGCATGCTCCTGAAGCGGCATCAGGCTCCTGGCAATCTCCTCCATTCGTTCCGTGACAATCGTCACGGTTTCCTCGAAGGCGGCGATGACCTGGGGGCTGAGCATGGGGACTTCACCCTGTGCAATTCTCAGGCTGGCAGGCAGCTGCAGCAGCCAGCTGCGGGTTGCATAAAGCGAGAGAAATCCCGAGAAATGGTTGCCTGCCTTGTCTGGCAGGTGATGGGCTTCGTCAAAGATATAGATCGTCTCTTCCGGGTCAGGCAACACGGCACCACCGCCCATCATCAGGTCTGACAGGACCAGGTCCTGATTGGTCACGATACATTCAACCCGGTGAATGCTCTCCCGTGCTCGATAAAAGTAGCAGTTTTCGAAATGGGTACAGCGTCGGCCGGTGCACTGGGCGTGGTCCGTGCTGACCCTCGACCAGACGATATCGTCAATTTCCGTGGGCCAGGCATCCCGGTCTCCATCCCATTCACCGTGCCCGAGTTTCGTGATCATCTGTTCAAACACCGGGCCCTGATCGGCTCCGGTAACAGCAGCCGACGAATCACCAAACAGGTCATCCACGGGATGAGCCGAGGGACCCTGCAGGGCACCATCAAGTCGGGCCAGGCACAGGTATCGACGCCGGCCCTTGGCCAGGGCAAAAGAGAAATCCAGGCCGGAGTGAGTCCTGATATCCGGCAGATCCCGAAACATGATCTGCTCCTGCAGGGCGACCGTTGCCGTGGCAATCACAACCTTTTTCTTGAGCCGCTGTGCGATCGGTATGGCCGCCAGGGTGTAGGCAATGGTTTTCCCCGTTCCCGTTCCGGCTTCAAGTACGCAGATCTGCCCGGCATCTTCCTCGATGGCTGACAGTGACCGGGCGATATCTGCAATCATCGTCTTCTGGCAACGACGGGGCGTGTAACCCTTACCCGCCAGCAGGGCCGTATAGGCAGTCTGTATCTCGGCTTTGAGCGTATCATCCAGCATGGCTGGAATCCGCCGGTTCAGCGGGCAACCGGGTGCTGGCCATAGCCTGAACGGGTAAAATCGGCGATGCAGCTCGCGCCCGGGCGATGACAACCGACAATGATAGAGAGAGAGTATTCATGCAGAAGCAGATCATAGCACTGGCGAGGTCAGGGATGGCACGAGGGATAAGTCTTTTCTGGTTGTGCGCATTCTCTCCCCTGGCCCTCAGCCATGACCTCCCCCTGGACCGGCTGAACCTGCCGGCAGGGTTTCGAATCGATGTGTTTGCCGAGGTGACCAACCCGCGGCAACTGGCCGTCAGCCCGACTGGCACGGTTTTCGCCGGCAGTCGAAGAGCCGGCAAGGTACACGCAATCATCGACAGTAATCAGGATGGTGTCGCCGAATCTGTTGTCGAGATCGACAGTGGACTGGAGATGCCCAGCGGTATCGCTTTCAGGGACGGCGACCTGTTCGTGGGAGCCGTGAACCGGATTCTGGTCTACCGCGATGTTGAGCAGCACCTGGGCAAACCCATGACACCCGAGGTGCTGACAGACGCCCTGCCGACTGATCTTCATCACGGCTGGAAGTTCCTCGATTTCGGACCGGATGGACACCTGTACTTTAATGTCGGTGCACCCTGCAATATCTGCCTGAAAGACAATCCCTGGTACGCCAGCATCATGCGGGTCGACCCGGATCAACAGCCACTGAAATTCGACGTCTTTGCGCACGGCGTACGAAACACAGTCGGCTTTACCTGGCATCCTGACACGGGTGACCTCTGGTTTACCGACAATGGCCGGGACCACATTGGCGACGAGATCCCGCCCTGCGAGCTCAACGTGGCAACCGCACCCGGCATGCATTTTGGCTATCCGTTTGTTCACGGTACTGACATCACTGATCCCGAATTTGGCAACCAGCAACCTGAAGACCTGGTGGTTACGCCACCCGCCAGGGATCTGGGAGCACATGTTGCCCCCCTTGGCCTGACCTTCTACCAGGGAAACCGGTTTCCACCTGCATTCCGCAAGGGTGTTTTCATTGCCGAGCACGGTTCCTGGAATCGCTCTCCGGAGGCCGGTCACGTGGGATATCGCATTACTCACGTAAAGCCGATGGAAGATGGCGAACTGGACTACTCGGTCTTCATCGACGGATGGCTGGGCGACAACGAACGCTGGGGGCGCCCCGTGGACCTGCTTGAACTGCCCGACGGCAGCCTGCTGATTTCCGATGACAAGGGGAATGTCATCTACCGCCTGACCTACGAGCCTTGACCTGACTGTACGGAGCGGACACTATTGATTTCCTGTTGCGAGCCGGGGCAGGACAATCTCAGACAAGTCAACATTCAGCAGGCTGTGGTCAGCCATGAAGGAACTGTTTATGCAGGAAGAGCGAAGAGAAGACAGCGACCGCCGCTCGGATGATCGCCGCCAGGAAGAACGCAGACGCAGGGCCAGTGCTGTTGAACAGGAAAGACGTGAAGCCAGGCGACGGGAAGACCAGCGCCGTTCAGGTTCACGCCGATCTGACTGACCGCCGATTCATTCGCCCTGTGCTTCAGGATTCGAAGCCCACTGAACCTGCCCGGAGATAAACCGACAGCCCGGGAAACATCCCCCTTTTATCCCGGCCCAACGACACATCAAAAACACCAAAGCTGAACACCACAGAAAAATGCCAAGAAAGCTGCTCTGCCTGATTGCCCTGATGCTCGCCGTGACCTCTGTCCGTGCAGAGACTATCGTCACGATCACAACACCACTGGGATCTTTCAGTATCCGCCTGCTGGAGGATGAGGCGCCAGCCACCGTTGAAAACTTTCTTGGCTATGTTAATCGCGGCGATTACACCGGCACCTTTATCCATCGGTCAGTGTCAGGATTCGTTGTTCAGGCAGGCGGCTACATCTACCAGCCACTGACCAATACAGCGCCCCATATTCCAACACAGGCGCCTGTTGTAAATGAATTCGGCATCTCCAATACCCGTGGCACCGTCGCAATGGCCAAGGTGGGCGGTGACCCGAACAGTGCGACCAGCGAATGGTTTGTGAATCTCGCTGACAATTCAGCCAACCTGGACAACCAGAATGGCGGTTTTACGGTTTTTGGCGTGGTGACCGGTAACGGTATGGAAGTGGTCGACGCAATCGCGACCCTGCCGACACAGAACTTCGGCAATGCATTTACCAATACGCCGACGATCAATTTCAGCGGCACCATCACCGCAGACATATTCGTCACGCTGGACAGCCTGGTGGTCTCCACAGCCAGCGACTTCGATGGCGATGGCATCAGCGACGAGGATGACCCTGACGATGATAACGATGGCGAGCCCGACATCACGGACAGCTTTCCTTTTGATGACAGCGAAACCGCTGATGCTGACGGCGACGGTACCGGGGACAACGCGGATACGGATGACGACAACGATGGCGTCGCTGATGTCGCCGACGTCTTTCCGTACAACGCTGCCGAATGGGCAGACTCGGATGGTGATGGTACCGGCGACAATGCCGATGAAGACAATGCTGCCGCTGCAACAGCGTACCTGATGACGACATCAAACAGTGCCAATTTCACCGTACTGCACATTATCAACAGCTCAGATGTACCACAGCGATTTACGGGCACACTTTACAACGGTGCCGGTGAGCAGCTGGGCGCGGCGAATATGAGCCTGGATACCGGGGTAATTGCTCCCCAGGGCCGACGGTTACTGAATGCCGTTGATCTTGAAAACCTGTTCGGCGTCGAGCCCTGGTCCGGGCCAGCTATGCTGGAGGTCAGCGGCACCAGCGACTTCAATCTGATGAGCAAGCTCAACAGCCCCAGCGGCCTCATCTCAAACACCAACTGTGTCAGGCAGGGACGGGTGCACAACATCGAGGGTTTTGATTCTGACAACATGACCTTCGTCAGATTCATCAACACCGGAACGGTCCCCATCACGGGAATCAACGGGCAGCTGTTCGATACCCTTGGCCAGGCAATCGGCAGCGCTTCGGTTGAATTGCTCGACAAACTCGACCCGAAACAGGCGGTCTGGCTGAATCGCAATCAACTGGCGGCGCTGTTTGGCGCCGAGTGGAACGGTGTTGCCACCCTGGCTGTTCAACCGGAAACAGACGAGCTGAAGCTGCTCAACCTGAACTTTGTCAACGGTGAAACCTTCTTCAACTTTTCCTGTTTCGAATCCTCTGACAGCGGCTTTGCGTACCTGATGACCAATTCAGGCAGCAACAACATTTCTGAAACCCATATCATCAATACCTCGGACATTTCTCTTGACCTGGCAGGTACTGTTTTTTCAGGCGATGGAGATTCGCTGGGAACACCACAGACCCGCCTGCAGACCGGATTGATCGAACCCGGCGGCAGGCTCGTGCTGACGGTGAGCGATCTGGAACTGCTGACAGGCACTGAGACCTGGTCAGGCCCGGCACTGGTCCGCATCGAAAGCCAGGACACGTTTGAGGTATTGATTCGGCTGACCAGCCCCAGT
>JAQCAK010000141.1 GCA_027621895.1 Pseudomonadota bacterium
TTATTATGAAGTCCATTATTCACACAGCTTCCTGCCTGCTGCTCATGATCGCCGGGCAGGCATTCGCTGACATCGAGGTCTCTCCCCTTGGCCCTGACGAGATACCCGCAGCCATTACCGGCAATGCCCCGCCGCTGGGCGGCCAGGATCTGCACTATTACGACCAGACACCCGCGGCAAAGGGCTACCTGGCAGCCCCGGACAGCCAGATGCCCAAGGGTGCGGTTATCCTGATCCATGAATGGAACGGCCTGACTGACCGGGTTCGCGAGGTGGCCGATGCATTCGCACGCGAGGGTTACGTGGCGCTGGCAGCAGACCTTTACCAGGGTCGAACCGGCAGTAACCGCGATGAGAACATGGCCCTTGTCAACGAGTCACTGGCGAACCCCCAGGAAATCATCGACAACCTGAATGCGGCTGCCAGTTATCTGAAATCACGAGAAGACGTTAACGGCAAGGTGGCCACGATCGGCTGGTGCTACGGCGGCGGCGTCGCACTGTCCTACGCTATAGGCAGCGAAAATCATGAAGGGACCGCGATCTTCTACGGTCGACTGGTTAACGATCCGGAACAGCTCAAGCACATCCATCACGAGATACTGGGCACCTTCGCAGAAATGGACACCGGTCCGAGCCCCGCGCAGGTCAACGAATTCGCAGAAGCTCTGCGTGCCGCCGGTGTTTCGAACGACCTGCACATCTATGATGACGTGCGACACGGCTTCTGGCTGCACGTGGATCGCGATCCGGAAACCAACAGCGGTCCCGCACTGGACGCCTGGAACCGGCTGCGCGCCTACCTGGAACGCACGATCGGCGGCTAGTGCCCGGCGGGCGGTTCCCGGCTAGAGTGCCGGTGACATGTTGCCGTCGATATTGATCGACGTACCGGACACAAATCCGCAGTCGTCTGAGCAGAGCAGGCATGCCAGGTTGGCGCATTCCTCAGCTTCCCCGTAGCGCCCGATTGGCACGGCCTTGCCTGCTTCCGCCACGAACTCTTCGAAAGAGACTTTTTTGCCGGAGCGTTCCCAGCCACGACGAATCTGGTCAGACTTGATCAGGCCGATATTAAAGCCGTTGACCAGGACGTTGTAGGGTGCACCCTCGCCTGCCATCACCTTGGTGAGCGCCATGCCCGCTGCCCGGGTCACCGATGTGGGCGCGGTACCGGCCGCGGGTGTCTTCGCCAGGGTGTTCAGCATATTGATGATTCGCCCCCAGCGACGCTCTTTCATGCCGGGAAAGACCAGCCGTGACATTCTCACGGCTGCCATGAGTTTGAGATCAAAATCATACTGCCATTCTTCATCGGTAATGGACTCAAAGGGTTTGGCTTTGGCAAAGCCCGCGTTGTTGATAAGTATGTCAATCTTGTCGAATCGCGCTACGCAGGTATCGAACGCTGCCTGAATCTGTGCTGCCTGGCTGACATCACAGGGGACTGCCAGCGCCGGGCTGCCCGTTTCCTCGACGATAGTCGCCGCTGCGGCTTCCAGCTCGCTGGCATTGCGCGCCAACAGGCAGACTGATGCACCACAACTTGCGAACTTGTGAGCCATGGCAAAGCCCAGCCCCTTGCTGCCTCCAGTGACCAGGGCAACCCGACCGCTCATATCCAACTGCATACCTTCCTCCATCCAGACGTCATAGTGCTTATCGCGAATCTCACATGATGCAACATATCCCTTGCCCGCGACACCAGCAGCCAGGGAGCATGTGCCCTGCGACTTCTAACACCACTGCAATTCAGGCTATCCTTCCGGGAAACCAGATGGAAAGCAGGTACACATGAAGACAGCAATTGGTATTGGCAGCGCCTACTACAACGGTGAGGACTGGGATTCCCTGGTCGACTTTACGGTCAATGCTGATCGCATCGGTGTCGACTTCGTGTGGTCCGCCGAGGCCTGGGGGATGGACGCTATCGTACCCCTGGCCTACCTGGCCGCGAGAACCGAAAACATCAGGCTCGGCACGGGCATTCTGCAGATATCATCGCGCGTACCTTCCATGATCACGATGACATCCCAGTCCATGAGAACCGTTTCCGGGAACCGGTTCGTCCTGGGACTGGGAGTCAGCGGCCCCCAGGTTGTCGAGGGCCTGCATGGCGCTGCATTTGCGCATCCCCTCGCCAGGCTCAGGGAATGCATTGACATTGTCAGGCTTGGCCTCAGCGGCGAGAGAATGCAGTACGAGGGCAAACACTATGTGCTGCCGCGTCCCGGCGGTGAGGGTAAACCCATTCGAATGTCCCAGCCACCGGCAAAGGACCTGCCTATCTACCTGGCGACCCTGGGGCCAAAAGCCATGGAACTGACCGGTGAACTCGCCAATGGCTGGCTGGGTACTTCATTCATACCCGAGAAAGCCGATGTCTTCCTGGAGCCGTTACAAAAGGGACTCGCGAAGTCCGGGCGAACCCTGCAGGACATCGATCTGCAGGTCGGTGGCAGCTTCATCATCAGTGACGATGTCGAAAAACTCATCGAGAGTCACAGACCCCAGATGGCTTTCACGCTCGGCGGTATGGGCTCGGCAAAGACCAACTTCTATAACGATGCGTTCCGGCGCGCGGGCTACGAGGATGCGGCAATCGAGGTGCAGAAGCTCTGGATAGAGGGCAAGAAAGACCAGGCCATCCGGGCGGTCCCGGACGAAATGGTGCTGAAAACAAACCTGATCGGCACCACCGACATGATTCGCGAGCGACTCAGGGCCTACCGGGATGCGGGTGTCACGACGCTGAGGCTGCACACCGGCGGCAAGAGCTGGACGGAAAAATCGGACAAGCTTGCGGAGGCCCTGGACCTGGTTAAATCCGAATCGGCCACCTGGCAGTCAGGCAGCAGTTCAGGGACTTAAGCGAACCAGCGAAGAAAACAAAAATTCAGAGAGGAGAAGAACATGCAGACCTGGCAGATTGGTGATGTCAAAGTAACCCGGGTAATCGAGATGGAACTGGCGGGTGGATCACGATTCATCCTGCCCCAGGCGACTCCCGAGGAGATCCTAGAAATGCCCTGGCTGATGCCGCATTTCGCCAGCGAGGAAGGCAAGCTCATCATGAGCATTCACGCCCTGATCGTGGAAACACCGACGAAGAAGATCATGGTTGACACCTGCATCGGCAATGACAAGCAGCGCAGCAATCCCAACTGGTCGCATCTGCAGCTGCCATTCCTGGATGACCTGAAAACTGCCGGCTATGACCGTGAGGATATCGATACGGTTTTGTGTACCCATCTGCACGTGGACCACGTCGGATGGAACACCATGCTCGTGGATGACAAGTGGATTCCAACCTTTCCCAACGCTCGTTACCTGCTGGCCCGGAAAGAATTTGAATACTGGGACCAGGTTGCCATCGGTGAAGATGAGGACGATATTCTGAGCGACAGCGTCAGACCGGTGTTCGATGCCGGGCTGGTGGATCTTGTGGATATGGAACACAGGATCTGCGATGAGGTCTGCCTGGAACCCACGACCGGTCATACACCCGGCCATGTGTCCGTGCATATTTCCTCAGGCGGAAAAGAAGCACTGATTACCGGCGACTGCATTCACCACCCATGCCAGATCGAAAAGCTGGAATGGTCCAGCAGCTTCGACTACGACCCCGACGAATCCGTCGTGACCCGGCAGTCACTGATGGATCAGTATGCTGACAAGGACATCCTGATCATCGGTACCCACTTCGCTTCCCCCACCGCCGGCTATCTGAAGCAGGGTCCCGGGGGCTACTGGCTCGATGTGGGCAGTTGAATAGTCGTGTCTATCTTCAGCTCAATCAGCGTGCGATTCGCGGTGAGCAGAATCTGGCCGTAGCGATCCATGACAAAACGATGAAACAGGGGTACGACCAGGCAGCGCTCATCATAGCTGAGATTGGTCTCTTTCAGGGCCTGCCAGAAAGCCCGGTAGTAGATGTCGGGGAACAGCGGGTGCCAGTCCAGTTCCCGCTGGAACAGGGTCTGAAATCGATAACGTGTGTCGTTGATCAGAACCTTGTAGTGATTCGTTGTGCGATCCGAGAGGCTCTTGATCAGCGCCGCGATCTTGCCCGTGGGGTTCTCGAGAAAGTCCTCGTCCTGCTTTTCAAGAAACCTGTCCCAGGTCCGGGTCAGCAGCGCATCAAAAACATCCCGATACTTCAACTCATCCACTTTCATTGCACGCATGATATTAAAGTGGTGGGCCAGCGCCTGCTGCTCGCTGAGATTCGTCATTTCTTCAAACAACGCATCGGCAATATTTGCCTTCAACCCGTCAATGAGAAAATCCGTCTTCTCGTCAACATTGTTTTTAACGAGCCGCAGGATCGCCGACCGTTTCATCCCTTTGTGTTGGGGAAGGGAAACAACCCTGGCGCCTGTATTCAGTTCCATGTATTCCAACCCTGCTTGTTAAAGCTTCCAGCCTTGAGGGCTCAGTAGTATCAGCACCGCCAGCCTGTTGCCACGATTTTATGAATCGAATGCCCAAACCGTGCACCACGTCACACTTCTGGTATTAACCGGTTCACCTATCGGCGCCGTTTCCCCGCGCGGTGCGTTTGCCGGGATTCGTGTATCATGGCCCACCAGATCCTGCAGATTGACGCATTTATGTCCGAGGCTATCTCCTATCCTTTTGACGAATCACCTGCCTACGGCACTACCCGGGAAGTCACTGACGGGGTCCACTGGCTGCGTATGCCATTGCCCATGTCACTCAACCACATCAACCTTTACCTGATTGAGGACGACCACAGCTGGACCGTGATAGATACCGGCATCCGCGGTGAGGAGACCCGGAATCTCTGGCACGATATTTTCGATCACTGCCTGAAGGGCAAGCCCGTCGACCGCGTAATCTGCACCCACATGCATCCCGACCATACAGGCCAGGCAGGCTTCATCTCCGAGAGATGGCGTGCCCCGCTCTATATGTCCTATTCAGAGTACTACCAGGCGCGGGTCATGAGCACCATGATGCGTGATGGTGGTAACTGGCAGATGAACGAGTACTTCCATCGTGCAGGTATCTCCACCGAGGTCCTGGAGCAGATGGCGGAAACCCGAAGCAACTTTGCGCCCGAACCTGAAGACATCCCGTTACCGGCTTCTTACATCAGACTGCGTGACGGAGAGGAACTGACCATCGGTGGCAGATCCTGGATTGTCATCACAGGCTCGGGACACTCACCCGAGCATGTCTGCCTGTTCTCACCGGACCTGAAAGTGCTGCTGTCCGGAGACCAGATTCTGCCGGTGATCACCTCGAACGTCAGCGTCCAGCCCACGGAGCCACAGGCAAATCCCATGCAGGACTGGCTCTCTTCACACGAGAAGTTCCGTTCCCTGCTGCCAGAGGACACACTGGTTCTGCCAGCGCACAATGAACCCTTTTACGGAGCGCACGACCGTTTGCAGCAGTTGATTGATCATCACGAGGACAGGATGCTGATTCTGGAAGAGGCCTGTGTTGAGCCGATGGCGGCCATCGATATGCTGCCGTTGCTGTTCAATCGGGAACTGGCAGGTCACTCACTGTTCATGGGGCTGGGAGAGTGTGTTGCCCATCTGCACTGCCTGATGAGTCGCGGCCGCATCGAGCGCTCGCTGAAAGACGGGCGCTATCAATACCATTCCATCGACCCAACCCTGCCGGCACGGGCAAGACCCGGCCAGCATGAAGCCAAAGACGACGAGCCAATCCTGACCTGACGCCGGCAGAGCGTCCGGGTTCCGGCTCAGGCGCTTTTATCAGCGAGTGGAATAAACAGGCTTTCGCGGGGCTCGTTGTTGACCGCCCGGCTGATGTGGCCCCTGCCCGTGGT
>JAQCAK010000142.1 GCA_027621895.1 Pseudomonadota bacterium
GGAATGCATCTCCCGACACCGGGAGGTGGAAACGCGGGGCGGGCGGCGTTACACGGAGTGGCGATTCAGTCCGGGTGACGAACTTTACATCCTCGGCAAGGCGAAGCTGGACAGGACGACCGGTGAATCCCTGGTGTTCGGCCATGAAAAAGACATGCCGTTTATCATTGCCAACGTGCCGGAAGAAGAGGTGATGTTCCGCAAGGCCATGTCAGGTCTTGCGTTGTTGGGCGCCTGCGTGAGCCTGCTGTTTCTCGGCGCCATGCTGGTCTCTGGCAGCAACGGTCAATTCTCGTCGCTGGACTTCCTGCTCAGTGCCATGATCGCGCCGGCGTTTGGTTTCCTGGTCGTGCTGATCCTGATGTACAACGACCTGGTGTTTCTGCGGCAGCGCTGCGAGCGAAACTGGGCCAACATCCAGGTTTCGCTGAAAAAACGCAGGGACCTGGTTCCCCAGCTTGAACAAGTGGTCAGGCAATATCTTGCCCATGAACAGAGCCTGCAGGCAGATCTGGCCGCGCTTCGGGAACGGAGGAATCAGGTCGACAGCACGGCTGACCTGGATGCCTACATGCAGCATGAATTCGATTCAATCGAACAGATCAATGCCCGTATCGAGTCCTACCCGGATCTCAAGGGCATCGACCTGATTGCCGTGTTTAACCGGCGGTTGATCAAGCTGGAAAACGAGATTGCGCTTATCCGGGCGGGTTACAACGATGCGGTCATGCAGTACGAGACCCGGCGACAGAGCTTCCCCGATAACATCCTTGCGGGCCTGTTCGGATTTCGTGCCAGAGACGCCATCCGGTTTACCCGGGATGCGCATCATGTACCGACGGTAAAAGCCCTGACCGCCTAGTCCTGCTGATCGGCCCGGAACAGCTGTGCCAGCTCTTCCGCGGCATCCCGGGTCGTCTGCCGATAGGCTGCCGGGTCATGAATCACTGCAGCCTGCTTCTGCAGGGTCTGCGTGTCGTGCTCCTCAAAGGTGGCGATAGTATTTCGCGCGTCTTCCTGGCCAATCCCCAGTCCTTCCAGCACATATTCCGCTAGGCGGAGGCTGGACAGCAGGGTGTCACGAATGACCCCGGTGACACCCAGGTCGCGCAGCTTGATTTCATGCTGGCGATGCCGGGCGCGGACATAGATGGCGAGATCCGGGCAGGTCTCCCTAAGCATCTCGGTGAGTTTTACGGAGGCCTCGATGTTGTCCAGAGTAATAACGATCGCTTTGGCATCCCTGACCCCTGCATTCTGCAGCACGTCGAGTCGGGTTGCGTCGCCGTAGTAGACGTCGTTGCCGAAACTGCGGACAAAGTCGACCTGCCCGGGGTTTGCCTCGATTGCCTTAAAGGGGATTCCCCGGGTCGCCAGTACCCGGGCAATAATCTGGCCGACGCGTCCGAAGCCGGCGAGAATCACGGGATGATGCGCAGTGTGAATTTCATCGAAAGGTGGACTGTCATCTTTTTCCAGCAGCTTCTCCAGCAGCATCATCAGGAACGGTGTGGCTGCCATGGAAAGCGTCACGATCAGCACGGCCAGTTTCATGTCGTCCGCTGACACCAGGGTCGCTGAAACGCCGGCAGCCAGCAGCACGAATGCAAACTCGCCGCCCTGCGACAGCAGAACAGCAGTTTTCAGCAGATCACAGCGCCGCAGGTTGAACAGCCAGGCAACCGGCAGCATGGCGATGATTTTCAGGAACACCAGGCCGGCAGTTAACCCGATGACGATCGCGGGTGAGTCCCAGAGCAGGCGCAGATCCGCAGACATGCCGACGGCGATGAAAAACAACCCGAGCAGCAGGCCCTTGAAAGGCATGACATCGGTTTCCAGCTGATGACGGTACTCGGAATCCGCCACCATCATCCCGGCCACAAAAGCGCCCAGCCCCATGGATAGTCCGGCCTCGTTAAGCCCCAGTGCGGCACCGGTCACGAGTGCCAGGCTTGCCGCAATAAACAGTTCATGAATGCCGGTGGCTGCGATGATTCGAAGAATCGGTCGAATGGCATAGCGGGCGGCTATCAGGCAGGCAATCACGGCGACCAGCGCCCAGGGATTGAAGGTGTCACTGCCGCTGCCCTGAATACTGAGCCAGGTAATGACCGGGATCACCGCGAGGTCCTGCAGGAGCAATACGCCAAAAGCCGAGCGGCCGTGGGTATGATTCAGCTGCTTTTTCTCGCCCAGCAATTGCAGGACAAAGGCCGTGCTGGACAAAGCCAGGGAGAAACCCAGCACCAGGGCCGCAGCAGGCTCCAGGCCCAGTAACAGCAGGGGCACCGCCAGTACCAGTGTGGTTGCGACCACCTGCGCGCTGCCCAGGCCAAACACCGGCCTGCGCATGATCCATAAACGCCTTGGCTGGAGTTCCAGCCCGATCACGAACAGCAGCAGGACCACACCGATTTCAGAAAAATGCAGAATGTTTTCGGCATCGTCGATCAGGGCAAATCCGCCGGGGCCGATGATGACGCCGGCGGTCAGGTAGCCGATCACAGAGGACAGCCCCAGCCGGTTCATCAGCGGCACAATCAGTAGCGCCGCGGCGAGAAAGATGAACAGTTCGGATAAAAAGTACATGCCCGCTATTGTGGCCTATTTTTGAGGCAGCGGTATGAATTCCTCATCGCCCGGTACTGTGCCGAAACCCTGGTCCTGCCAGCGCGCCTTTGCCACCTCGATGGCTGCGGGAGAAGTGTGAACGAAGTTCCACCACAGATGGCGGGGGCTCATTTTTTCCCCGCCAACCAGCACGAACCGGCAGTCCTTTGCCGCAGAGACTTCGGCGGTGACCCCGGGTTCAAGCACAGCCATGCTGCCGGCCGGTATCACGCATCCCTGGATATCAATGCTCCCTTCAATGACGTAAACAGCGCGCTCTTCAACCCGATCCGGCAGTGTCAGATGGGCATCGTCGACCGCCTTGACGTCAACGTAGAGCGTCTCGGGCAAAACCTGTACAGGCGACGTCTGCCCCTCGTAGGTACCAATAACGACCGTTGTGCTGGTCGATGCGGTGTTAACCACCGGTAGCTGGTCCGCCGGATAGTGAACGAAAGCGGGGTCAATCTCCTGCTGTTCGTCGGGCAGCGCCATCCACACCTGCAGTCCATGCAGGGTCTGCCCGGATGCCAGCAGTGCCTCCGAGGTCCGTTCGGAATGCACGATGCCGTGACCCGCTGTCATCAGGTTGACGGCACCCGGCCTGATCGGCTGTGTATAGCCCAGGGAATCACGGTGAAGTATTTCTCCCTCGAACAGGTAGGTGACTGTTGAAAGCCCGATATGGGGATGGGGCCTGACGTTGATACCCTTGCCTGGTGGAAAGGTTGCCGGGCCCATATGGTCAAAGAACACGAATGGTCCGACCTGCCGCGCCATGGCTGAAGGCAGCACTCGTCGTACCGCGAAATCGCCGAGGTCTTTTTCCGCCGGGGTGATCACCACACGGACTGTATCGTTTTCTCCGCGGCACGCGGGTTCTTCTGCATCAAGATAGGTCATGAGTCCAGCCCCCTGAAATTATTGGTAAACAGTATCTCTGCCAACGGCTTTCTGCCACTCGGCGCTTCCTTGTCCTGATAATGTGCAGGCAACGCATCGATGTCGCCGGGATAACCAATGGCAATCATCGCGGGCAGGTCGTAAAGATCCGGTACTGCAAAGACTGCCCGGGCTCGCTCCGGGTCGAATCCCTGCATGGCATGGGCGACCAGTCCCATGGTCTGAGCCTGCAGAGCCAGGCTCATCCAGGCGGCACCCGCATCGAACTGGTGGGTCGCAGCGGGTTTGCCATTGTGTTCGTACTCTCGCCTCGAGATCACGGCAATCAGGGCGCCGGCCTGATTGACCCAGGCCTGGATGTCCTGAACGTTCATACACCTCCTCGCTGGGTTGCCACAATGGCCTGTGAATGATGGGGCCAGTTTAGATATCGGCTAATAGGACATAATTGTGAAATTATTCGATAAACTATCCAGATAAATCGAATGATTAATGGTGCTCGAACCGTGCCGACCCATAATGTGCTTCACAAAACCACGCTTGAGCAGTGGCGGATGTTCCAGGCCGTGGCGTCAGCCGGGGGTTTCAACCAGGCCGCAGCCCTGGTGCACAAAAGCCAGTCGTCGATTCATCATGCTGTTCAGAAGCTGGAGAGCACACTGGGTGTGTCACTGTGTGTAACCCGGGGCAGACGCGTACACCTGACACCTGTCGGTGAGCTGATGCTGAGAAGGGCAAGCTATGTCCTTGATGAAGCCGCGCGCCTGGAATCCCTGGCAGCGGGACTGCGGGAAGGTGTCGAGACCGAACTCACCATAGCCGTTGATCACGCCTTTCCGCAGGAACTGGTCTATGACACCCTGAACCGGGTTGTTGAGGAATACGATCTGCTGTGTATCAACCTTCGGGAGACCGTCCTTTCCGGTGCCAATGAGCTGTTGCTGAAGGGACAGGTCGATCTGGCGATCTCGCCATTCACGCTGCCAGATTGCCTGAATGAGGAAATCTGCAGCGTGCCCTTCATTGCAGTGGCCCGTCCGGGTCACGCACTTCATCAGACCGACAGGGAGCTCGCGCTCTCGGATCTGAAATCCCATCGCCAGATCGTGGTGCGCGATTCAGCGTCGGGCGCGAGAGAAGACCAGGGCTGGCTGGGTGCCGAGCAGCGCTGGACCGTGGATCACCTGCGGACCTCAATGGACCTGGTTTCCAGGGGGCTGGGATTTGCCTGGTTGCCGGAGCCGCTGATAAGGATGGCGCTGGCCATTGGAGAGCTGCAGCGCCTTAACCTGGGTGGCAGCACCGAACGACACGTCACTTTTTATCTGAACTTCGTGGATGCTGATCGATTGGGTCCCGCGACCCGGGCCTTCATGGGAGAACTTCGCTACCGTACGATGTAAACCTGTTGGCGAGTACGATTTTCCGCGCCAACCACGTATGATCCTCGCCAGACTGTTTCATGACTTAATCAAACCAATGAAGAGAGGGCACAGATGTACGATTATCTGATCAAGGGCGCACGTATCGTCGACGGTACCGGTGAAGCCGCCTACGTGGGTAACGTGGCGATAGAGGCGGGCCGTATCGCGGGTGTCGGTGATGTTCACGGCAAGGCGAAAGAGACCATCGATGCCGACGGTGCCTGTCTGACACCGGGCTGGGTCGATGTTCACACGCACTATGACGGCCAGGTCAGTTGGGATGACACCATGGACCCCTCATTCAGCCACGGTGTGACCAGCGTTATCATGGGTAACTGTGGTGTTGGCTTTGCACCATGCCCGCCGGGGGGTGAGCGCGGCATGATCTCGCTCATGGAAGGTGTCGAGGACATTCCCGGAACAGCCCTGTATGAAGGCATTGAATGGGGACGTTGGGAGACGTTTCCTGAATACATTGATTACCTGGGTACCCGTGAATACACCATGGATATTGGTGCCCAGATTCCCCATTCGGCCTTGCGCAATTACGTGATGGGCGAACGCGCTCTGTCCCACCAGGATGCGACGGCCGAAGACCTGGCTGAAATGGCACGCCTGGTCGAAGAAGGATTGAGAGCTGGCGCTGTGGGTTTCTCAACCTCAAGAACCATTGGTCATCGTTCTGTGGAAGGTGAGCCCATCCCGGGCACCTTTGCGGAAAAAGCAGAACTCATGGCCATTGGTCGCGCCATGAAGGCAGCCGGCAAGGGGGTGTTCCAGGCAGTACCCGCGGGAGTCGTCGGTGAAATTGCCGGTCCCGAGAAGTGGACCACTGAACAGGAAGTGGA
>JAQCAK010000143.1 GCA_027621895.1 Pseudomonadota bacterium
TCATACCGGTGAAGCAGCCGTTCTGCAGTTACTGGCAAAGAAAAACGCCAGCTGAGTCTAGATGCTGCCAGGCGTCGGCAACACCGTGGTCTGCATCTCCTCGGGTTCAAGACCGAGCGTAATCAGCACCTTGGACATGGACAGAAAAAGACCGACGCCAAGGGCCAGTTCCATAATTTCCGCCTCCGAGAAGTGTTCACGCAGGGAAAGTATCTCCGCATCCGTCAGCCTGCCCGGCAGGCCGATGATGTCATCGGTCAGCTTCAAGGCAGAAACCGCAGCCGGTTTAACCCGGGTTTCATAGCCGTCGGCGATCATTTCAACCGTGGATTCGTCGAGACCCGCTGCACGAGCGGCGTCAAACCTGACGTTTTTTCAGTAACCGCAGTCCGTGATTCGCGCATTGCGAATCCGGGTCATTTCCTTGATTTCCTGCGCAACAATGCCGCGCTGCCAGAACTCGGCATAGAGTTCAAAAAAAGCACCGATCACTGCCGGCGAATGAGCCATCACCGTCCTGAAGTCTGCGGGCTCTCCCGCCAGTGCTGATGGTACCCTGGGATTTGTAGACATGTTCAGATTTCTCCCGTCGCCAGTGTCAGTTTCAGGCGTGCCTGCATATCGAAAATGGAGAGCGCAGTCAGCAGCGTCACGCAACCCGCATCACCAAAGGCCAGCCTCACTGCCTCTACTTCTTCATCCTGCAGCTGGTGATGCTGGTAGGGAATTCGCTCGGCAGCGTCCAGCGCCGCCTGCTCATCTGGTGCGAAATGACTGAAATCGCCCGTCGCGAGATAGCCAAGATCTTCGCCCGGAACGCCCTCGCCCGGGCCGCCGTGAATCTGTTCTATTCGCGCCTGGCACAGCGCCAGCACTCGCGAGGGAACATGATCACTGGTTTCCAGGGCACGGAGAAAGGCCTGGTAACGTACTGCCATTTCGGGCTGTAACGCCAGCAGTTCTTCAAGACGGGAATTTTGTTTCAGCCAGCTCATCACATAAGGATAACGGATGCCGGGGCCGGATGTCTCGCGATCAGGATGGGTAGGTGCGGGGTCCGCGAGGCGAACCCCGTGCCGGTCTTACTTACCCTTGGGCTTCTTTGCAGGCTTTGCGGTTTTAGGCGCAACAGCTGAATTAGGCTTGGGAGCTTTTGACGCAGCTTTATTGGCTTTTGCCATGTGCTACTACTCCAAAAATTACACCACACCGTGTGGTGCAGGAAGAATCTTATACCTTTTTTTTTACGCTGCAATGACAATTTTGGTCAGTGAGCGCATAATCCGCCGTTTTTTCCGCCGCCTGTTTCATGAACCTGATTCCAACCTATTCCAAGGACGAACGCAGCGACAAATCGCTGCGACATTCCATCAAGGATGGCATCAGTTACTCTCTCATGACGGGGGTCGGTGAAAGTTATTTTGCCGCGTTTGCCATCTTCCTGAAGGCTTCAGCGCCACAGGTGGCACTGCTGGCTTCACTGCCGCCATTGCTGGCTTCCTTCTCACAACTGTTTGCCGTCTACCTGGGACAGAAGACCGGTGTGCGAAAAAACATCGTCGTTATGGGTGCGCTCCTGCAGGCCGCGGCCCTCGCCATGATCGCCCTGGTGCCCCTGCTGTTTCCGCTGGCAGCCTTTACGATGCTCATTGTTTTCGTGGTGATTTACTACAGCGGTGCCAATCTCGGCGCCCCCCTGTGGGGAAGCCTGATGGGTTCAATTGTGCCCGAGCAGGTTCGAGGGCGTTTCTTCGGCACCAGAACACGGCTGTCCAGCGTTGCCTCGTTTTCTGCCCTGATCCTGGCCGGACTGGTGCTGCACTTTTTTGACGAACTGTCACTGACCCAGTGGGGATTCCTGGTGATTTTTGCAGCCGGGGTGGCAGCTCGCCTGGTCTCAACCTGGCATCTCACCCAGTTGCATGATCCACCCCACCAGCAGGCCATTGAGGGTGACGTGACGAATCTGTTCAGCCGGGGCTTTTTCAGGGGGCAGCGCCAGTTCCTGCGGTTTTCCCTGTTCTTCGCATCCATGCAGGCCGCCGTGGCCATCTCCGGGCCGCTGGTGGTGGTTTACCTGCTGCGGGATCTGCATTTCAGCTATATCGAACTGACTATCAACACGGCGGCCTCCGTCCTTGTGCGGTTCCTGGTGCTCAGTCGCTGGGGGAGGCTTTCTGATCTTTTTGGTAACCGAATCATCCTGCGGGTCACGGGTTTCAGCATTCCACTGGTGCCCTTTGCCTGGGTGCTGTCCACGGATTTCTACTACCTGCTGATGGTCCAGGCGCTTTCCGGATTGCTCTGGTCAGGGTTTTCACTCAGCGCCACGAACTTTGTCTATGACCTGACCGAGCAGCACGAGCGGGCGGGCCTGATGGCACTGCATGCGGTATTCGCGGCTGTCGCGGTGTTTATCGGCGCAACGCTGGGTGGCCTGCTGACGGTGATACTGCCAAAAGAGATCAGCCTGTTTGGTGCGCACTTTGAATGGCTGACCACCATCTACGGCGTCTTCCTGGTCTCAGCCGTGATCCGTCTGCTGGTCGCAGCGGCTTTCCTGCCACGCCTGAAGGAAGTCCGGCCGGTGCGGCCGATGAGCTATCACGGGCTGCTCTTCCGCGTCACCCGCTTCTCGCCAATCTCCGGCGTTATCTTCGATGTGGTGAATCGCATCAACCGCCCCGACAAGGAAGACTGACGGGGCGCAAGCGCATTCCGATCCTAGAAGTTCAGGAGTTCAGCGTAGCGGTTTCGATGGAACGCCTGGTTGCCGAAGGTCGTCTCCAGCAGGCGTGCCCGCTTCAGGTAGAATCCAGCGTCGTACTCATCGGTCATGCCGATGCCGCCGTGAATCTGGATCAGCTGATTCGACATGTCGTGCAGGAAATCACCCACCTTGGCCTTGGACAGGGAAGTCAGCTCAGCCACGTTGTCAGCGTTTTCGTCAATCGCCTGCAGCGCTGCTTCCGCACAGGAACGCGCCAGCTCCATCTGGGTGAACAGCATCGCTGCCCGATGGCCCAGGGCCTGGAATGAACCGATGACCTTGCCGAACTGCACACGGGTTTTCAGGTATTCCAGGGTCATGTCAAAGGCCTGAGCCGCGGTGCCGAGCATTTCAGCACCCATACCCGCCCGGGCACGATCCAGGATCTGCTCCAGCAACGGATAACCGCCATCAACGGGACCGAGCACACCATCGGCACCGACCTCGACACCGTCAAAATGCACGTTGGCGTAACCTCTTGAATCCATGGTGCGCACCTGCTCCCGGGATACGCCCGTGGCCGTGGCAGGCACCAGGAACAGGGTGATGCCCTGCTCGCCTTCACCACCCGTTCGTGCGGAGACGACGAAGTGCGTGGCCGTCATGCCTTCCAGTACAAAGGTCTTGTCACCGGTGAGCATGTAACCATCACCGCTCTTTTCCGCTTTCAACCGGGCACCGGCCGGGTCGTGCCGCGGGCCCTCATCAACAGCCAGAGTCACAATGGCACTGCCGTCGACGATTTTGGGGAGCACGGCCTGTTTCTGATCTTCATTGCCGGCAACCAGCAGCGCCGAGGCACCCGCGAGGGCCGAGGCAAACAGCGGCGAGGCTGTCAGCTGGCGTCCACACTCTTCGAGAATGACGCCAAAGGTCAGGTAGCCCAGATCCGAGCCGCCATACTGTTCCGGCACGATAATGCCGGTCCATCCCATATCGACCATGGCGGACCAGGTCTCGGGGAAGTAGCTGCCGTCCACGTCCTTGTCGCGCATTTCACGGAACTTCTGGACCGGTGACTGTTCTGTGACCCAGGACTTCGCCTGGTCACGGATCATGGATTGTTCTTCAGTTAATGCTGCCATTGCTGTGCCCCTAGTCCTTCTGCGTGGTCTCTGGGAGACCCAGGATATTCTTGGAAATGATGTTGTTCTGCACTTCGAACGAGCCACCGTAAATCGACATGGCCTTGCCGAACAACCAGTCCTTCACATTACCCAGTTCTTCCGCTGAGAAATGATCGCCTTCCCAGCCCACACCCTGGCTGCCGGCGATTTCGAGGTTCAGCTCGGCACGGGTCTGGGCAACGAAAGTCGCCGAGTTTTTCAGGATCGAAGCCGCTGCGCTGACTTCCACGTTACCGCGCGCCTCTGCGGTAATCCGGCCGATCGTGAGGCTGTGCGCCTGCGCATCCATCAGGTGTCTGGCCACGCGGTTTCTTAAATCTGCATCTGCAAGCCGGCCCATGGCATCGGTGCCGACATAGTCCTTTGCTTTTTCCTGCAGGGACTTCCTGGAGCCGGTGGCGCGGGGGGTACCCGCCTGGGTCTGGCTCTGGCGTTCATGCTGCAGCAGTCGCTTGACAACGCTCCATCCCTGGTTCAGCGGACCGAGCAGTTCAGACTTGTCGGTTCGTGCATCGTTGAAGAATGTTTCACAGAAGGGAGACGCACCGGAAATCAGTTTGATCGGCCGGGTCTCAATGCCTTCCTGGTCCATGGGGACCAGCACGAAACTGATACCGTCACGCTTGGCCGCATTGCTGTCCGTGCGCACCAGGGCGCCACACCATTGCGAAATATCAGCGCCTGACGTCCAGACCTTCTGGCCATTGATCCTGAAGGTATCACCGTCGATCTCTGCTTTCGTTGACAGACCCGCCAGGTCACTGCCCGCGTTCGGTTCTGAAAGCCCCAGGCACCAGCGGATTTCGCCGCTCGCAATACGCGGCAGGTGGCGCGCTTTCTGGTCATCGGTGCCGTATTCCATGATCGTGGGGCCCACCATCGTGACGCCCATACCCGCGATCAGCGGAATGTGGTTAACAGCGCCGATCTTGCCCATCTCCTGGGCAATGACCTTGGCCTCCGGATGGGACAGCCCCGCACCACCAAACTCTTTGGGCCACGTCGGCGCGCCCCAGCCTTTTTCCGTCAGACGCTGGCGCCAGGTTTCCCAGTCGGCCCGGGTGTCTTCGGTCATTTCTCCCTCGATGCCCATACCTTTTCCAGCCAGTGTGCTCGGGAAGTTGTTCTTCAGCCATTCAGCTGCTTCCGCCCTGAACGTCTCAAGTGCTTCGTTTGCCATTCGTTTTTCCCTTTGGTTTGAAAGGATTGCGCCTTGTGATATGCAAGGTGCCAAATTTGAGGCGACCATGATAGGCAAACAGATAGTTGTTTGCCATGGGACAAATCCTGTGGATTCACGGCTGTGATACTCCCATCCAGCCTCCCCCAACCGCGTTGCCAGCACCGGTTAATTGTGTTTAATTCACCGCACATTCTCTTGTGCCCGAAATCATGCAACAGCAACCCCTGACCGGCATCACGGTGCTGGACTTCGGCCAGGTCTACAACGGCCCCTACTGCGGCTTTCTGCTGGCCCAGGCCGGCGCCCGGGTGATCAAGGTCGAATCGCTGGTGGGCGAGACGCTTCGCGCGAGGGGCGCCACGACCGCTTCGACCTATCCCTTCAACAGCCTGAACACCAACAAGGAATGCATCGCGATTAATCTCAAGACCGACCGGGGCTGCGAGCTGATCCGGCAACTGGCGGCTCACGTGGACGTGATTACGCAGAACTTCGCCCCCGGCACCCTGGAAAAATTCGGCCTGGGTCCCGAGGCGCTACGGCAGATCAATCCCCGTCTTGTCTACGCCATGAGTACCGGCTACGGCGCCAGTGATGGTCCCTACCGGGACTACCTGGGTATGGATATCACCCTGCAGGCGATGGTTGGTGCCATGAGCGTCACCGGTGAGGCCGACGGGCCGCCA
>JAQCAK010000144.1 GCA_027621895.1 Pseudomonadota bacterium
GTTGTGGAAGCGTTGAACAGCTCCTTGCTGGAAACCGGGTCACGGGTGGCGGCTCGTGAGAATGCCGCTTTGCACGTCCTGCATGTACTCCAGCATCCACTCGAGGATGAGAAATCTGTCCTTAAAGAAGAGTATCGGCTGATTGACAGGACGCTCCGTGAGCATGCAGCCAGTTCCATGGACAAAATGCTTGATCAGCACAAGGCGCGGGAAGAAGACAGGCATCGAATGGTTCCCCTGGACCAGCATCTGGTTAAAGGTACGCCGCACAAGGTGATTGCCCGCTTCGTGAAACAGAACGATATTGATCTGCTGGTGATGGGTAGCGTTGCCCGGTCCGGGATTCCCGGCTTTTTTGTCGGCAATACCGCGGAGAAAATACTCGACAATGTTGACTGCTCTGTCCTGGTGCTGAAACCGGAGGGATGGACCGCGCCGGTTTCCTGAAGCCTGTATCGACAAGGGCAGGGATATCATGGCTGAAGAGACTGGCAGCATCTGTTGACTAGAAAAGCGTCAGTTGCTGGTGGTGCTTTCTGAACAGGGAAGTCTCCAGTTCAAAATGTTCCTCCCTGTTTTCCGTGTTCCGGTAACCCAGTTTTCGGCAGGCGACCTGCCAGCGATGGTGCAGCAGATCCGCGAATGGCCCTGTACCCCGCAGGCGTTCACCGAATCGACTGCGATAGTCGCGCCCGCCTCGACTCTGGCGAATGATACTCATCACATGGTCTGCGCGGTCGGGATAGTGCAGCTGCAACCATTCCCGGAACAGTTCACTGACTTCCAGTGGCAACCTCAGCAGTATGTATCGCGCATTGGCCGCGCCTGCATCGCGACCCGCGGCCATGATCAATTCGAGTTCGTGATCATTCAGGCAGGGAATGACAGGCGCTGTGAGTAATGTGACCCGAACCCCTGCTTCGGTCAGGGACCTGATTGCCTGGAGTCGCCGTGCCCCCGACGGTGTTCGCGGCTCGAGCCTGCGTTTGAGGTCGTTGTCCAGGGTCGTTACGCTGATTGCGACGCTGCACAGGTTCTGTGCAGCAAGCGGTGCCAGCAGGTCCAGGTCACGAACGATCAGTTGGCTCTTGGTGATGATCGAAAAAGGATGGCGGTATTCCGCCAGTACCTCAATGATGGAGCGGGTTGATTTCAGCCTGGATTCCAGGGGCTGGTAGGGATCAGTGTTTGCACCGATACAGACAGGCTTGACGCGATAGCCGGGTTTGTCGAGCTGTGCTCTCAGCAGCCTGGCCGCGTCGGGTTTGATGATGATTTTGGATTCGAAATCCAGGCCCGGTGACAGATCCCAATAGGCATGAGTGGGCCGGGCATAGCAATAGATGCAGCCGTGTTCGCAGCCACGGTAAGGATTGATTGACTGGTCAAAACCTATGTCCGGTGAACGGTTTGTGGTGATGATGGTTTTTGTCCGGTCACTCAGCGTGATCGTCTGCACCGCAGGTGCAGCCTCCGGTTCATCCCAGCCATCATCGAAGTACTCATGCTGCCGGGAAAAAAACCGGTTGTCCGGATTGGATTGGGCACCCCGTCCCTTGATCGGCCTGGACTGATCTGAAGTGCTATCCTGAATGTCAGCTGGATGTCTGTCGGGCATCCAGCCAATCTAGCAGATAAACTGTATATAAATACAGTATTTTTTCAAAACCGTCAGCACTGACTGTTCCTGGTGAGTCTGATATGCTGCAAGCCAATAACCGAAAAACAAGCACTCAGGAGGGAGCACATATGGCACAAACCCATGACCACGAGATTGTCTCGATTTATCCATTCACCGATGAGGAAGTTGATCTGTTGATGAACAACTCGGTTGAGTGCGTTCTGATGTGGGCCACGAAAGATGGCTGGCCGGTCGGTGTAACACATGCTTTCACCTGGCACGATGGCAAAATCTGGATCACATTCGCAGAGCATCGACACAGAACCGCGGCGATCAAGCGGGACAATCGCGTTTCTGTAAACGTCAGCAGCAAGGGTTACCCGGAAGGTGCTGATCCGAGCCTGCCCGGCGGCGCTATCACTTTCAAGGGCACCGGCGAGTTTCATGACGATGATGAAACCAAGCACTGGTTCTACCGCGAGCTGTCGAAAAAGCTGAACCCTGATAGCAAGGAAGGCGAGGAGTTTTTCTACAACCTGCTGGATTCCCCGCTGCGAACCCTGTTGTCCGTGACGCCGGTGAAAAAGATCATGTACAACGGCAAGACGGCAGGCAAGCACATGGCCGGCACAGCAGATGAAAGCGAACTCGGTGAACGACTGGAAGGTGACATCGTTCGCATGAACAAGCTTCGCGCCGAGAAGGGCCTGCCTCCCAGGTGAGGACATTCCTGGTTTTCCTCGCCGTATTCGGCGTGGCCCTGCTGGGTCTCGCCACATACTTGGGGCCGTTCCTGAGCGTCAGCATCAGCGAGGAAGACCGGGGCCCTTTTACCTTCGTTTACCAGCCCGTTTCCCGGGACCCCGGGGAGCCCGTAGATGTTCAAACCGTGGGTCAAGTGACTGATGATATCGCCGCCATGCTTGATGGTATTGGCCTGACGGTGCGTGAGCCGCTGCAGGTTTACCAACCGGATGGCGCGGTCGAGGTCGGCTTCTCTGTGGATGCTGACATTCGAGGTCTGCGGTTGTCGAACGGTACGACCATGCGAGTTATCCCCCGGCAGTCGATGCTGGCCACCCGGTTTCCCTGGCGCCATGCCACGTCTTTCATGCTGGGCGACCTCAAGGTGAACCCGGCATTGAAAGCCTATCGCGAATCCAACAACCTGGCAGAAACCGAGGCCATGACCCTGTACGAGGGGTCCAGCATTCTCTATCTGCAGCCGGCCGTCACACGGTGACGGTTTACACCCTGCTCTACATGATTCACGTTGGGGCGGTAGCGCTGTCCGGCGGCTTCTTCCTGGTTCGTGGCATCTGGATGCTGCTGGAAAGTCCCCAGCTGGAAGCCCGGGTCACCCGGATTGCCCCGCACGTGATTGATACAGTGCTGCTGGCATCGGCGATCGCTCTGGCCATCCAGGTTGGGCAGTATCCCCTGGTCAACGACTGGCTGACCGTGAAGGTCCTGGCCCTGGTCCTTTATATTGGCCTGGGACTGTTTGCGCTGCGTCGGGCGAAAACGAAGGCACTCAGGAGTGCCCTGTTCTTCGCCGCCGTCGGTGTGTTTCTCTTTATGGTCAGTGTTGCCTTGACCCGTGATCCCGCGGGATTTCTGGCCTACCTGGCGTAACTTCCGCTGCTGTCCTCAAGGACGAATTTCGTAAAAGGCGTTGAATACGTCACCCTCGAAAGGAATGTGGCGAAATCTCTTGAATCCCAGTTCAGCGGTCATACTGCGTGCTTTCTGCTCGTGAAAACCCAGTGTACCCAGCCCGGCACCATCCGGTGTTGAAAGCCCGGCGGACATACAGACCAGCACCGAAAATGAATAGGCCAGGGGTGCCATGGGATTGTCTTTCAGGTTCTCGGCAAAGCTGGGAAAGCCTTTGACGTCCGCGCACAACCAGGTGCCGTCGTCCTTCAGGGATGCTCGTATCGCCTCGATGAGCTGGGCGGGATGAGTGGAGTCATGGATCACATCGAAGGTGGTGATCAGATCAAAACTCGCATCGCCGGGCAGGGGTCGGTCGACGGGATTGTGCAGCGAGATGTTCTTGACCCCGGCGCTGTTGATATTGTTCCTTGCCCGGTTCAGCGCATGCTGGCTGATGTCATAGCCGATAAATGTGCTGTTGGGAAAAGCTCGTGCCATCGCGATGGTTGATGTTGCGCCACCGCAGCCCACGTCAGCAACCAGGGCGCCAGCCTCCAGTTTGTCGATCACGCTTTCCAGGCGTGGCAGCAGGTCCGGTACCAGGTGATCATTCTGGAACTTCTTGCTCATCCGCTCGATACCGCAGGCGCAGTTTTCGCCCTTGTCATCAAAACTCTGGCCAATGCCGGTGCGAAAGCAGTCAGGCAACTGATCTACGGTGTCGTAGATCGAGACCACGGACTGGAACATGCCGCCGAGATAGGCCGGGTGGCTTTCATCCGCCAGTACGGCGCGGGCCTCCCGGGTCAGGTAGAAGGTATCGTCAGTCTCGTTGTACGACACCTGCTCCATGCAGGCCTGCTGGTAGAGCCACTCCCGAACCCATCGCTCTGCAAGCTGCGTTGAATCCGCAAGCTGCTGACTGCGGAGGGGGCCGCCTGCCGCGAGCGCGCGGTACAAACCGAGCTGGTCGCCCAGCAGCGTCAGCGCGCAGTTGAGTCCACCGGCGATACTGGCGGACACCTGGCCGGAAAAAGCACTAAGTGCATCAATATCCTGGATCTGTTCTGACATGGAGGGAACCTTTGATTGGGTGTTTGCGTACTTATCCCTTGCCATGGGGCTCCCGTCAACCCGGGACGGGAACAATTCCACGGATCGGTCACGGTCTGGCGGATGCCCCGAACCGGCCATTGATTGACGACGGTCATTGAGCTGCGACATGGGGTGAGCCGATAATTACCCATCGCTGATGTCGGTCGCCTGCCGAATTGGTTTCCTGCATTCGCAAAAGGTTGTTTCTATGGCTGATCCCCACAACGACGAGTTCATGGCACTCAGCCAGTTCACGGTGATGCCGGGTAGGGAAGACAGTGTGGCGGAAGCATTCAGGCAACGCCCTCATCTTGTAGACCGGGCACCGGGCTTTATTCGTATGGAAGTATTCCGGCCGGAAGACTCACCCCGGGAATTCTGGTTGATGACCTGGTGGCGGGATAGGGTTTCCTACGAAAACTGGCATAATGGACACCATTATCTTGATTCTCATGCGTTCATGCCGAAAGGACTGAAGCTTGTCCCGAGGACAGCGAAAGTGACGCACCTCAGGATGTTATGCCGCTGACTGTCCCGCAAATAGGAGTCTGATGCCTGTGACTGAAGCCGCGTTTTCTTCGACCTCTCTGGAAACCTATCTGTCGCTGCGTGATGCCGCCATCGACCAGGTCAGTGACCGGTTTTATGCGGTGTATCCTGAACTTGTTGATGAGTTCGGCGACCGGGGAAGGCAGGCGTGCCGGGAGGATATCGGTTTCACCCTGGATTTCCTCAGACCGGTGCTGGAATTCGGCCTGTTAAAGCCTTTTCTCGATTACATCTGCTGGATCTCCGAAGTGCTGGCTTCGCGGGGAATGCCATCGCAGCATGTTCGGGACATGCTTGCCTGGATCGGCGAGTTTTTCGAGACGGCGCTTGAGCCTGCTGACTTCCGGTTTCTGAATGATGCGCTCATCAAGGCGGCCGGGGGAATTGGTACGGACCCGGCGATCAGCTCCCGGATCGACGAAAATATGCCTGAACCCTGGGCGCAAACTAATGAGCTCGCGAGGATGTTGCTTGCCGGTGATGCCAGGGGAGCACTGGCGCTTTTTGACAGCAAACTGCGCGAGGGATTGAGCCTGTTACAGGTTGAGGTGCACCTGCTGCAGCCTGCGATGTACCAGATCGGCAGGCAATGGCAGAACAATGAAGTCTCGGTTGCCCAGGAGCACCTGGCGACGGCCACAGAACTGACTGCCATGGCGCAGGCGCACCTGCATGTTGAGATACCGACAGTGACCGATAAAAAGGTCCTGTGTGCCTGCGTGGCGACGAATCAGCACGTGGTGGGTCTGCAGATTGTGTCGGATGCCTTTGAGACAAACGGCTGGGACGTCATGCTGCTGGGCGCGGACGTACCAACCCCGGACCTCATCAG
>JAQCAK010000145.1 GCA_027621895.1 Pseudomonadota bacterium
TCAGGGGGAATCCATCCTGGTCATTGATGACCTCCTGGATCAGCGTGAACTGACCACCGCAGTGCTGGAACGCCTGAACTACAAGGTCACAACCTGTGCCACCGGCCAGGAAGCACTCGATCAGCTGAAGGAGAACGACTTTGACCTGGTCATCCTGGATATGGTGACCAACGATGAGTGGGATGGACTGCAATCCTTCCGCGAAATTATCAGCCTGAAGCCTGACATCAGGACCCTGCTGGTCAGCGGATTCGCGGAAACCGAACAGGTTGCAGAAGCCCAGCAGCTCGGCGCCGGACCTTTCCTGCGGAAACCATTTACCCTGGAAGGCATCGGCAGCCGGATCAAATCCCTGCTTGGCTGACCTGCCCGGGCGACGCAACCCGGATCGACGCAAGCCTGCCCATCAGCACAACAAGCGCCCAGATAAACAGCAAGGGCATGACCACAGACCTGACCAGCATGATCACGATCAGCTCAACAATGGCGCCCGCGGCAAGATCAGCAACACCATGCTGGCCGTCGTCACCCAGCACACTCGATGCCGCCTCCCAGACACCACCGAAAACACCGGATTCAGCAACGCTGGCCAGGTAACGTTGGCGCAGGCTGCCCAGTTCTTCACGCGCCAGGTTCAGCGCAGATTCCGCCTGCTGGGTCCTGTCATCGAAGTACAGGCTGTCCAGCACCGCGACGGTGCCCACCTCTATCAACAGCGCGAACCTGACCAGCGCAATCATCAGGCCCAGGCGAACCAGCCAGGCGAACCGGGCTGGCTGGAACAGCCAGGCGAGATAGCCGGCAATCATGAGCAGGGAGGTGATGATTTTCATCACCAGGCTGCCAGAGGCCAGCAGCAGGAGTTTCTGCAGGCCGATTGCCGCCAGCCCGTAAAGCACGAAGGTGGAGAAGCGTTCAATCAGGTCATTGAGGGGGTCCAGCATTTCACCCAGGTTCAGACCGACTCCTGCGCCCAGGCTGACGCTCAGGTGAACTGACTGAATGACGGATATCACCGCATTCAGGCCGCGGGCAGTGGCATAGACCACCAGGCTGTCGGCCATGCTCAGGTCCAGGTACGCCCTGGCCGCGGCATCCATTTCCGGCAGCCAGTTGGCTATCAGCCCGACCAGCACCATCGTTCCGACCAGGACCTTCAGCGCCATGCTATTGACCACCCAGCAAATCATGCTTCAGATTCTCGGAAACCGGCTCGCCACCGATCCATTGCGTCAACACCGAGGCCATCAGTTCTCTGCCGGGATCAAACACGATCTCTTCACCATTCACCTGCACTCGATCGTTCAATGAAACGATCTGCTGCTCATCGCGGGTTTTCGCCGGCAGATAGAGCTCGCAGGTGTACAGATCCACAAACATGGCCTGCCGGGTCCCGCGACCATTAAGTGTCAGCTCGTCTGTCGGGACGAGTTCAGCAGCAACCAGCCCGGCCGCGGGCAGGCAGGCAATCAGCACGACCTGCAGCAGCCGTCTCAGGGGATCCTTGAAAATTCTCGCCACGTTCAGCTCAGGATGATTGCTTCCGGCCATCTTATCCTATCTGCCAGGCAGGCCGGACATCCCTGGGAACTGCTAAGATGCGAATCGATCAGCTGGAATCAGGTAAGTTGGATGGCAGAATACCCCCGCCAGGGCCTCTTGACGCTCGTTCACCTGGCGGTGCTTGTGCTGGTGACCGCCTTCGCCTACCAGGCTGTGCGAAACCATCACTTCGTCTGGGACACCATCCCCTTTGTCCTTGAGAACCCCTGGGTGCACGAGTGGACCCTCGAGAACGTCAAGTCGATGTTCACCTCAGCCCATCGTGCCAACTGGCACCCGGTGGTACTGCTGTCACATGCTCTGGATATATCCCTGTTTGGCTATGACAGCGGCAGCCATCACCTGGTCAACCTGGGCATGCACATCATCAATGCCCTGCTGGTGTACGGATTGATCAGGCGACTGCTTGGACTGGCAGGCCAGGAACCAATGCCCGCGAGCTGGACTGCTTTCCTGACAGCGATGATTTTCGCAATACACCCGCAACACGTGGAATCCGTGGCCTGGGTTGTCGAACGAAAGGATGTGCTTTACTCCATCTTTGCGCTTGGCTGCCTGATGGTCTACCTGGGACATGCCCGGCATGCTGATCATCAGGGCGGCGGATTGATCTGCCTGTTGCTGTTCTGCCTGGCGGTCGGCGCCAAACCCATGGCTGTCACCATTCCTTTCGTGCTGCTGATGTTTGACCTCTATCCCCTGCGCCGAATCGATCTCACGCCGGGTGACATCACTCGCTCACTCGCTGCGAAGTGGCCTTATCTGCTGATCACCGCTGCCGTGATCGTGGTCACACTCAACACCCAGGCGAAAACCATGCCGAACCTGCAGGATCTGCCGGTCTGGGCGCGCGTCGCCAACGCGGTGGACAACACCTGGTTCTACACGCTGCACTACCTGTGGCCGGTGAATCTGTCGCCTTTTTATCCCTACCCCTTGAACGCCGCCTATCTGGCGAGCCCGCAGTTCTGGTTACCCGGTGCTGTCTTCCTGACCGTGACGCTGTGCACGACAGCACTGCTCTGGAGACAGGGATTGCGCTGGCCCCTGCTGCTCGCCGGATTCTACCTGCTGACGCTGCTGCCGGTTTCCGGCCTGATCCAGGTCGGCCCCGCCAAGGCCACTGATCATTATGTGTACCTGGCAACCATCCCATTTTCCCTGCTGACCGCGCTGGGTATCAGCTGGTGCTGGACACGCTTCAGACGAACCCGGATCGTACTGCTGCCAGTGGCCGGTGCATATCTTGCCCTCCTGCTGGCTGTGACCCTGGTGCAGGTCAATGTCTGGAGTAACCCACTGTCGCTATGGACCTTCGTCACCAACCGATACCCGGACCATCCTTTCGTCCACCGGAATCTGTCAGCGGTCTACGTGACGATGAATGAATGGGACAGGGCGCTGTACCACGGTGAAAAAAGCCTGCAACTGGGTTCTCCTGATACCCAGTGGGTCATCGATCTTCGCCAGGACTATGAATCAAGGCAGGCTGAACTTAAGGATCAGAGCGACGGAAGGTAAACCGGCTGTGTCCAAAATAGCTGATGATGACCGTGACGAACACGGTCAGGCCCTGGGCCAGTATCGGATGCAGCCCGGCAACTTCCACCAGTGCTGCGAGCATGCCGAGATTCACCAGGAAGGAGACACCATAGACCAGGTAGGTTCTGAAGTACTCGGCCAGGAAATTGCCATCAGATTTGAACACGAGGTAACGATAGACCAGGAACGCGTTGGTAATCGCAATCACCTGCGACACCAGGGCAATCAACAGATAGTGCAGTTGATGTTCCAGCAGCAGATACAGGCCGGCAAAAACCAGGAACGCGAACAGCGTGTTGTAGCCCCCGGCAACAAGGTAGCGGATCACCGTGCCGTATTTTTGCAGGTATTCCCGATACAATTGTGTCAGACGCGAGCTGATATCAGGCTCCGTGATCGTAACGGACGTACAGTTCACTGAGTACCAGTTCCACGAAATTCTGCATCTCTTCCAACGGAGCGTCCATTATATGAGTTCTGCGCCAGCGTGACCAAAACACTGCCGATCAGCGCGAGAAGACGATTCTCCACCCTCGCGATCATCCTGATGGCCTGTACCATCCTGTGGCTGGCCTGGACCAGCCAGCAGCGCGCTTTACTGGGCTGGATACTGGCCAGGCAAACGGGGCAGGCGGTTCAGATCGAACATCTGGACAGGTTCACCCTGGGATCCACGATCGGTGTATCCGCCAGGGGCATCGAGATCACAGGCGACCCCCATCAAATCAGCATTGCCGAACTTGCACTGTCATTGCAGACCCTGCCCTTGCTTACCCGCGGTGAACTGAGATTTGAGTCCCTTGCAACCCGGGGCCTGCGGATCGCAGTGCGAAGTGATGAGCGCGAGTCGCCTGCCGGGTTATCCCTGTCTGACCTCCCTTACTTTTCCTCACTGTCGGTGACTGACGCCAGCATCCGATACCAGTCAGACGACCAGGACATCCAACTGACCATCCGATCACTGGTGGGTAATCCCCTGCCCGGGGGTGATCTGCAATTCTCCCTGGATGGGACACTCAACGGTCACAGCCTCACACTTCTCGCCAGACTGCCTGCGACCCTGTCCACGGCTTCACCCGACCCGGTCAGCATTGATCTGAACTGGGGGCAGATAACCGGCAACCTCACGGGACTGATCGGGCATCCGGCTACCGGCAGGGGGTCGGACCTTAAAGTATCTGTCAGCGCACCCCGTTCCCGGGCGCTGCTCGACGCCCTTGGAATTCCCGAGATGCGCGACGGACCGCTGCAGATTAACGCCCGGCTGCTGGATCTGGGCTCAACCCTGAACCTGGAGTCACAGGCTGCTATCGGGGATTTCAGGATTGCACTCTCGGGCACAGCAGCCGATATCTCAATGAATCGAGCCGAGGCCCGGTTCTCCGTCAGCGGACCGTCGCTGTTCGAGGCGGGAGCGACACTGGACTACCCTGGATTCGAATCACTGCCTTTCAGCGCCACTGGCAATATCAGCCGCAGTGGCACGCACCTTTCACTGAAGCAGGTCACACTGAAGCTGGCTGAAGGCAGCATGTCCCTTCAGGCAGATCTGCCCGAATACCCGGCGATGACCCATATGACTATGGACCTCAGCGGCAAGGACTTCAGCTCAACCATCCTGCAACCCCTGATGGGGCGGTGTGAATTGCCCGACACACCCTTCAACTGGCAGGCCAGCCTGCAGCGTCGTGGCACGAGGAATCAAGATCTGACAGCAACGCTGAGCAGTTCGGGACACCGGCTAAAGATTGAAGGCAGCTTGTCCTGGTCTGCAACGGTGGCTCGCCCGGACCTGCGGATTTCCAGCGAGGGTTTTACCCTGTCACAGCTGGGATCGTGTTTTGGCATCGCGGATCTGCCTGACCAGGGCACGACTTTCAGTGCGCACGTTGTTGGCGAGGAACAAGCGTTGACGCTCTCCGGGATTGAAGGCACCTCGGGCAACCTGACGCTGGACGGTGATATCAAACTGAAGCGGAAGCCTGGTGACAGCGAGCAGGCACTGGAGGTCGAGCTGCGACTGCAGTCATCCAACCTGCAAGAATCGGTTAAAGCCTTCACAGCAGCACCCGTGACCTTCTACGACTCTCCCGCCAGCGTCAGCTTCAGCGTTGCGGGCACAACCGGTAACCTCAAGCTCCGCCAGGCGGAGTTCAACGTCGGCGACGCGAAAGGCAGCGTCAGTGGCAGCGTGGGTCAACTGACAACCCTGGCAGGACTGGACCTGTCGTTCAGCTTCGAGGGCGAGGATTTAAACCGGATTTTAGTCGACCCGGAACGCCCGGATACAGCACCCGTGCCTTTCGATGTAACGGGATCGGTGAAAAGCAACGGTGAGGACTGGGAAGTTGAAGGCGTTGAGGTGGGTATCGCGCAGACCCGTCTCAAGGTCAGCGGAAACGTTCCCCGCAACCGACAGCTTTCAGGTCTCCGCCTGGAACTGGCCGCCACAGGGAAGAACCTGGACAACTCGCTGGGACCCTGGCTGTCCCAGCCGGTTCCAAACCTGCCTTTCGAGATGAGCAGTACGCTGCAGTTCGACAATGACAATGTGTCGGTGGTTCTGGATGCCGACGTCGGCGGGCACAGCCTGAAGGCAGACCTGCTTGTCGACAATCCGCCGGATTAC
>JAQCAK010000146.1 GCA_027621895.1 Pseudomonadota bacterium
TCGGCTGGCTTGCCACCGGGCCGCGCCTGAAGGAAGATGCTGCATCACGAGAATGTCTCTCCCAAGGAAGTCCTGGTTAATGATCCCGACCCGTCAACTGCTGAAACCTGATCTGTCGCTGCCCTGTCTGCTGGTGCTGCTGTTGCTGCTGTCCAGTGGCTGCCAGACCGGGTCAGGTGTCGACACCGGGACATTCCAGTTTGCACTGCTGGGCGATAACCCCTATGCGCCGGAAAGCTTTCCGAAGTACGAACGGATGATTGACTCGGTAAATGAAACACCGGACATAGACTGGGTCATCCACCTTGGCGACATGAAGGACGGTGGTACACCCTGTACTGACGAGGCGTTGGCAGCGATAAAGACACTGAACGACAGGTTCCGGATGCCGTTCGTGCTGACACCTGGTGACAACGACTGGTTCGACTGCAAACGGGAGTCAGCGGGCGGATTCGATCGCCGCGAGAGACTCGCGAAGATTCGCGAGTTGTTCTTCGCGGAGCAACCGGCGCTGCCAATGAACCGACAGTCCGATAGCGGCCGGTTTCCAGACTACGTAGAAAATGTATATTGGCAGAAGCAGGGTGTCCTGTTTGCGGCACTGCATGTCGTCGGTGTGAACGGTATTGAGGGCGGAATGGACATTCATGCCGAGAACGTGGCCGCCGCGGTTACCTGGCTGGAAACGGTTTTTTCAGTCGCCCGGCAGGATGACGTGAATGCGGTCTTTCTAGCCATGCAGGCCGATCCCTATCCCTTCAGCGGCGAACGTGGCTGGTTGCTGTCCCTGTGCCCGGGCGGTTGCCCGGACGTTCGTCCCGGTTATGAAGCCCTGCACGCAGCGCTGCTTGAGCATACACGGCAGTTCAGGAAACCCGTGATGCTTGCGGTGGGAGACACTCACGTGTTTCGTGTCGATAAACCACTGTACGACGGTGATTCACTGGTTGAACACTTTACCCGGGTAGAACCCTTTGGTGAGAACGAGGTTCACTGGGTGCGTGTGGTGGTTGATCCATCAACACCACAGGTTTTCACGATTCACCAGGAACTGGTACGGGAAAACCTGCGCTAAACGGCGCGTTTCCAGCGACGCATTTCTTCAACGAACAGCGCTGGTTGTTCGAATGCCGCGAAGTGGCCACCTTTATCCAGATCGTTCCAGTACAGGATGTTCTTATAGCGGGTTTCGGCCCAGGAGCGCGGGGTTCTGACGATCTCTTTGGGAAAACTGCTGACGCCGGTCGGCAGCTGCACCTTCGCAGCCTGCTCGTCGCCAAAGGCCTTGTTGAAGCTTTCCCAGTAGAGTCTTGCAGAAGACGCCCCCGAGTTGGTCAGCCAGTAGAGCATGATGTTATCGATCATCTCGTCCCTGGTCAGGACGTTTTCCGGATGGCCATTGCAGTCGCTCCACTGATACATTTTTTCCAGAATCCAGGCGGCCTGGCCGGCGGGAGAATCTGCCAGACCGTACCCGAGGGTCTGGGGTCTTGTGCTCTGCTGCTTGGAATAGCCTGAATCCCACTGCTGGTAAAACAGGGCGCCCGCAAGCGCCGCCTTGTCAGCATCGTCCGGGTTTTCCCGGGCCGCTTTGGTTGCTCCGGCGTTCGGCATATTCACGTGGATACTGGCACAGCGGCCCTTGTCCTGGATGCCGATCGCGGTGGTTACCGCAGATCCCCAGTCACCACCCTGCGCATAGTAGCGAGCGTAACCCAGGCGATTCATCAGTTCATCCCAGGCCTCCGCGATCTTCGGTATACCCCAGCCGGTGCTGGCAGGCTTGCCGGAAAATCCATAGCCGGGCAGGGAAGGGCAAACGATGTGAAAAGCGTCCTCCGGCTGACCGCCGTACTGCTCCGGCTTGGTGAGAGGTTCAATAACTTTGTGAAACTCCACGATGGAACCGGGCCAGCCATGGGTGATGATCAGCGGGGTTGCGTTTTTGTGCTCGCTTTTAAGATGGATGAAATGGATATCCAGACCGTCGATCTCTGTTTTGTACTGCGGGAAGCGGTTCAGTCGTTCCTGGGTGTCATACCAGCGATAGTCGTCGGCCCAGTAGCGGCAGAATGCCTGCTGGTAGGAAAGTGGTACACCCTGGGACCAGTCATCCACGGTTTCGGCTTCCGGCCAGCGTGTCTGCCGCAACCGGGTCTGAAGATTTTCAATAACATCCGTGGTGATATCGATTTTGAACGGTCTGATCTCTGCCATGCCAATTACCTGCTACCGGGTTTCTGAACAGTCTACCGATTTCACCAGGCTCCCGGGACCTGTTCATTCTCCGGGTGCTGTCATGGGGGCTGTTCGATGACTCGCCGCCCCGGGACAGGGCGGCGACGGGCGACGGGCGACTGGTAAAGCACTAGGCAGCCGGTGCTGCCTGACTGCCGCGAACCAGCTGGCCGGGCAGGGCGCCCGTCATTTCGCCGTGGTCGCAAATGATTTCACCAGCCTTGATGGTGAACTCTATGCCGTCGGCGCGTTGCAGGAAGCGACTGCCGCCGGCAGGCAGGTCTTTCTCGATGTGCCGCGTGTGCAGTTTCAGCTCGTCGAAATCAATGACATTGATATCTGCCTTGTAGCCCTCGGCGATCAGCCCCCGGTCATTGAGAGAGTAAAGCTCCGCGGGCTGCCGGCAGAGCATGTGGATAGCCTGTTCCAGAGCGATTGCCTGCTTTTCTTTCACCCATTTCGTCAGCACATAGACGTTGGCACTGGTATCGCAGATGGAGCCCACGTGGGCTCCACCGTCACCCAGTGCACTCACGGTATAGGGATGCGTCAGCAGCTCCGGAATATGTTCAGAGAAGTTGGCCGCCGGGATGTACACCAGGTTCTTGCCGTTGTTCTCCAGGAAATAGTCATACAGCCATTCCTCCGGGTGTCGACCCTCGCGCTCTGCCCGCGAAGCGACAGAATCGGATCGTTCAGGCAGGTAGTTGATCGGGTCCTCCAGCGGGTACATGTGGCGGAACCGGGTGTTGAAGATTTCCACAAAGACATGAGGATTCTCGTTCTCCTCGCTGAGGATTTTTGCCTTGATCTCGGGATCGCGCAGTTTCTCCATGCGTTCATCCCACGGCAGGTCCAGCAGGGACATGAAGGTGGGGCGATGGTAGAACGAACTCATGGAAGCGGGGTGTCCCATCAGCATGCCCACGGGGCGGGACAGTACCTGGCCGCGGATATCCAGTCCGGCCGCCTGCGATTCCTCGATGCGCTTGAGCTGCTCGTGCCACAGGTCCGGCTGATTCGCCAGATCAAGCAGGGTAAATGTACCCTTGGCGCCACTCCGTTCACTGACTTCACGAATGATACTGAACTCGTCGTCGCCATCTTCCCAGTCGGAAATCATCTGGAAAACATTACCTTTCTCACCTGACAATGCGCTACCCAGGTCTTTGAGCTCCTGTACAGCGGCCTTGTAGGTAGGAATAAACTCACCCGAGCTGCTGCGGTGAACCAGGGTGCGGGAGGTGGAGAAGCCCACGGCACCTGCCTCGACCGCTTCGCGAACCAGCTGCTGCATTTTCTCAACGTCTTCCGGCGTTGCGGGTTCGCGATTAACCGCTCTCTCTCCCATCACATACACACGCAGTGGCGCATGAGGGAACAGGGCAGCGATATCAATGTCATGGGCCATGGCCTCGATGGCATTCAGGTATTCAGGAAAGGTTTCCCAGGTCCAGGGCAGGCCTTCATTCATCGCAGAGCCTGGAATCTCTTCCACGCCTTCCATCAGCTTGACCAGCACTTCATGGTCTTCCGGCCTACAGGGCGCGAAACCGACACCACAGTTGCCCATGACCACCGTGGTCGTGCCCAGGTTGGAAGAGGGTTTCAGGTGGGCATCCCAGGTCGCCTGGCCATCGTAGTGGGTGTGCACGTCAACAAAGCCCGGTGTCACGATCCGGCCCGTCGCGTCAATCACCCGGTCGGCATCACCCTCGATGTTGGGCGCGACCCTGACAATCCTGCCGTCTTTTACAGCAACATCTGCTCGTTGTCGTGCATTGCCGGTGCCGTCAATCACGTCACCATTTCTGATCAACAGGTCATATTCAGCCATGAAGTGTTCCCTCTGGGATTGCTTGAATTCGAGTTATTGCCACGCAGTATATCCTAGCTTGACGCTGGCCGCAGGCCAGTAATTTCCGCCCTTTCCTGATGGCAGGCCACCCTGGGTTCAGGCGCCAGGGACCTGTCGCTGACAGTCAGACGGCATCCGGCCAGTGGCGATTGATCTCAGCCTGATCGATAAAGCTGGCAGCCCTGGCGGTTGCGATGCAGTGCCGGATGTTGTCTGCCGAGAGCCCCAGGGCAGACTCTGCCAGCTGGTACTCCGAGGCCCAGTCGATGCCGAACAGGGCAGGATCGTCGGTATTAATCGTGGTTTTGACGCCCGCATCGATCAACTGACGGAAGGGGTGCGCGTCGATATTCGGTACGGAACCCGTGAGCACGTTGCTGCTGGGGCAGAGCTCCAGCGGAACCTCATGCCTGACCACCAGTTCGATCAGCGCCGGGTCCTGAATAATGTGGAGTCCATGGCCGATCCGGTCAGCACCCAGGATTTCGATCGCGTCGCGGACATTGCGCCGACTTTCTTCAAGGCTGATTTCACCGGCATGGATGGTCACGCCCAGCCCCGCATTTTTTGCGCGTTCGAACAGCTCCGCGAACTGGTGCCCGGGAAAATCAATCTCCTGGTCCGCCAGGTCGATCCCCACGAAAGTGTCAGCGTTGCTGATAATGAAATCCGCGACTTTCCCGGCCTCCTGCAGCGGCAGCGTCCGGCGGATGATGCCAATCAAACCGACGGCGATCGGTGCGGCTGCATCACTGATACCGTCCAGGATGGCGCCATGGATTTCGTCGAAACCGGGCGTGGCGCGATCGTGCTGAATAAAATCAGGTGAGTAGCGAAGCTCCAGCAGCCGGACATTCTGGGCGGCCGCGTCCTCCACGGCTTCACGGGTCAGCCTTCTGATCGCAGGCACGTCATGCCAGAGGGCCCTCACCCGATCGAACCCTGCGATCATGGCTTCCAGGCTTTCCTTTGGCTCGGCCACCAGGTAGTCACGACGAAAGGTCGCGGTATCCGCGGGCACCGGCTTGCCGATCCGCGCGCCAATCTCCATCAGGGTTTTATGGCGGAAGCAGGCTTCCAGGTGACAGTGAAGATCAGTTTTGGGAAGATCCTGAATCGAAGCTGGAACGCTGGAGGTCATAGAACAGTGTCTGGCAAAAGTGCAGATTATAGGCACAGGCGACTCAGACAACGAGGTTAAAACATGTCAGTAGCGGATTGGATCGATTTGTCAGGCAAGGTTGCGCATGTGACCGGTGGTGGAAAAGGTATCGGTCAGGCGATTGCCCGTTCGCTGGCGATGGCCGGTGCCAGTGTCATGGTATCGGATATTGATGCCGGCAATGCGAGGGCGACTGCTGATGAGTTCGGCGGCCACTCCATGGGTCTGGATGTGTCTGACCGGGTGGCCGTGGAGCAGGCGCTGGCAGACACCGTCGATGCGCTGGGCGGCCTGGATATCCTGGTCAACAACGCCGGTCTGTATCGTGGTTATGGCGGTCCGGTGGAACAGATTACCGATGAAATGTGGCAGGCGCTCTGGTCCGTCAACGTGGACGGTATTTTCTACAGCTGTCGGGCCGCGGCAGGGATCATGAAGGCCCAGGGGCGGGGCGGCAGAATCA
>JAQCAK010000147.1 GCA_027621895.1 Pseudomonadota bacterium
GGAGTTTGATATCAGATCAAGGGAACGCTATATGCCCAATGCCTCTGTCTATGCTTCATCCACCGGGTAAGGACAAACCACATGACTGACTACAATGAGAAAGACGTACCCGATCAGCAGGGTCGGACCATTTTGGTTACCGGTGCCAACACCGGTATTGGCTGGGATACAGCCCGGGTGCTGGCAGGCAGGGGTGCCAGGGTGCTGCTGGGATGCAGGGACGAATCCAAAGCCGTCGAGGCCATGGAGAGAATCAGCGCGATTCACCCGAACGCAGATCTCAAGTGGATTCCCCTGGATCTCGCCAGCCTGTCATCTGTGGCCAGTGCTGCAGAAGTCGTCAGGCAGGAAAGCCGACTTGATGTACTGATCAACAATGCCGGTGTCATGATTCCACCCAGGACCGAGACAGCAGACGGCTTCGAACTGCAGTTTGGCGTTAATCATCTCGGTCATTTCGCGCTGACCGGCCAGGTGCTGCCAATGCTGAAGGATCGCGACGGCGCGCGCATTGTGAACGTCAGCAGCCTTGCACATCGGAGCGGTCGTATTGATTACGATGATCTGCAGGCGGAACAGCAATACGACCGCATGAAACGCTACCAGATGAGCAAGTTCGCCAACATCCTGTTTACCCTGGAACTCCAGCGGCGTCTGGAAGCCAGCGGTTCGCCGGCGATTTCTGTCGCCAGCCATCCCGGCGTATCATCAACGGAACTGGGGCGCTACGCACCACCCATGATGTCGCTGCTGTTCCTGCCCTTGGCACTCTTCATGAGCAGCTCAGCCGATGGCGCACTGCCATCACTGATGGCCGCAACATCGAGGGACGTCAGCGGCGGCGACTATTTCGGCCCGGCAGGATTCGCAGAGATGCGATATTCAGCCCGCAAGGTCGATGTCATTCCACATGCAAAGGATGAATCTGATGCCCGCAGACTGTGGGACGTTTCAACGGAACTCACCGGCATCGAATACAATTTTTAAAGCAGGAGCAAGATTATGAGCAAACCTTTTCGATTTGGCGTGCAGTCTTTCAACGCAGAATCCGCTGCAGACTGGACAAGCCAGGTACAGCGAGCCGAAGAACTGGGCTATTCAGCGTTTCACCTGGCCGATCACATCCTGGGACCGGGACCCGCACTTGAGAAGGCCAACCATCCTGAACAGAACCTGGCAGCGATCCCGGCCATGGCCTACGCTGCCGCCGTCACGAACAAGATCAGTATCGGTTGTCGCGTTTTCTGCATTGACTATCACCTGCCGGTCGTCCTGATCAAATCCGCCATGACGATCGACAAGCTGTCCGGGGGTCGACTGGAGTTTGGCCTGGGTGCGGGCTGGATTACCGAAGAGTATGAGGCACTGGGTATCACAAAGGATGAGCCACGGGTTCGTATTGACCGTCTCGCTGATGTCATCGAGGGCGTCAAGGCGTTTCGCAATGAAGGGCTGGCAAACCTCACCAATAACACCATTAGCTGGAGCGACTTTGAGGGCGTACCCAAACCCGTCTCGAAGCCGCCTATCATGGTGGGTGGCGGATCTCCGCGCATTCTTCGCCTTGCCGGGAGAGAGGCGGATATTGTCAGCCTGAACTTCAACAATCGCTCGGGAATGATCGGTCCGGACGGGGTGGCCATGTCTACCGAGGCAGAGACCCGGAAAAAGGTTGGATGGATCAAAGAGGGAGCTGGTGATCGGTTCGATGACATCGAAATCGAGATTGGCGCCTATTTCACCTTTGTGATGGATGATCCGGCCCCCGTACTGGGCCAGTTCGCGCAGATGTTCGGCCTGACCGAAGACGAAATGCGGGTTCACCCGCATGCACTTTTCGGCTCGGTGGATACGATCTGCGAGGAACTGGAAAGACGCCGTGAACTGCACGGCATTTCGTACATTACCGTTGGCAAGGACAACATGGAGTCCTTTGCTCCAGTTGTAGAAAAGCTCAACGGGAAATAAGCAGCAGAGGTGGTGAGTTGTCGCTGCAGCGGCAACCAGCCTACAATCCAGAACAACAATCAGCTGACCACGAGGGAGTGCAGCAATGAAAGCAGCAATATTTCAGGAGGCAAACAAGCCTCTAACCATTGAGGACGTGGACATCATTGATCCCCGGGCTGGCGAGGTACTGGTAAGAACCAGCTGTTCCGGCGTCTGTCATTCCGATCTGCACTTCGTCGACGGACTCTGGCAATTGCCAACCGCCTGTGTCCTCGGCCACGAGGCCGCGGGTGTGGTCGAGGCTATTGGTGAGGGCGTCACCTATGTTAAACCCGGCGACCGGGTAATCATGAGTTTCCGTCCATTCTGTGGCAAGTGTTACTACTGCCTGGGTGGCCGACCCAATCTGTGCAATGACCCATCGATCGGCGCGGCATCCGCTTCCCGCCTCACCTGGCAGGGCAAACCGATTCTGCAGTTTGCGTCAGTGGGTTCGTTCGCAGAGATGATGGTGACCTCGGAAAACGGCATCGTGAAGATCCCCGACGAAATGCCCATGGCGGAAGCAGCACTCATCGGCTGCGGTGTCATGACCGGTGTCGGCGCTGCACTGTATACCGCAGCAGTACCAGGCGGATCGACGGTCGCGGTCATCGGCTGCGGGGGCATCGGCCTGAATATCATCCAGGGTTGTCGCATTGCCGGTGCTGCAAAGATCATCGCTGTGGACATCATGGATTCCAAACTCGAAATGGCAAGCCAGTTCGGCGCTACCCATACCATCAATTCAAAGTCTGAAAACCTGGATGAGGCCGTCATGGAAATCACCGGAGGAGAAGGTGTTGAATATGCTTTCGAGGCGATCGGTGTCCCTGCCGCGGTAACCCAGGCATTCAATATCACACGGGCTGGTGGTACGACCGTCGTGGTTGGTATGCACCCTCTCGGCTCGGAGATCAGCGTTCCCGGCCCGGCATTTCTCCAGGAGAAAAAGCTGATTGGCTGCATGTACGGCTCAACTCGATTCCGCGAGCACATGCCAAAGCTGATTGACCTGTTCCTTCAGGACAAGCTCGACCTGACCAGCCTGGTATCAAGAAGGCTGAAACTCGAGGACGTCAATGAAGCTTTCCGTTCAATGAAGGCAGGAGAAGTTGCCCGATCTGTGCTGGAGTTTAACTAGGCGGCAGACTGCAATTGCCTGCCACCGGATCTCAGGCGAGTACGGGTGGCCGGCGGATGATGTACTTGACGAACCTGGAAGGGTCACCATAGTTATCGACTATACGAAGCTCAACCGGGTTCGTGACATCGGCATCGACCGCGCTCGCCAGTTGTACTTCAGAGGCAGGGTCTTCCGGAGTACCCGTCACAGCCAGGGCAACCAGACCCAGGGCCAGCATCAGATTTCGCAGGTTTTTCAGTTTGTTTCTCAATTTGAACCCGGCGTCATGCGACTGTTCTTGAAGACGATCGGATCTTAGGCGGTGATGCGCGGCCTGACCAGTGAACTGAGGGCAAACTCATCGAAACTTAATCATTCTTAACAAACCCTTAAAGAAACTGCTTCAATACGCCACAAACAAGCTTGAAAGGAGCCAATTATGAGCGAAGACTCGATCACCCTTCAGAGAGCGGCAGCGGCAGCTGACAAGCTGGAGATTATCGATCTGTCATCCAACTACATGCGTGGTCTGGACCGACTGGATGCCGAATCAGAGCTGTCGGTCTTCTGGGAAGATGCCTGGTGCAGCTACGGCACCTATGAAGGAGGACCGGCACAGTTCGTCATGGCCGCACTGGCAACACACGAGGCCAATCATCACTTCCTGGGCCAGATTAATATCGACCTGCAGGGCGATGAGGCTTTCGGCGAAGTCTACTACCAGGCATTCCATCGCACACACAATGAACGAAATGAGCCCAGGGACCTGTTCATCAGCGGCCGTTATGTTGATCGCTATGAACGGCGTGGTGGAGTCTGGAAAATCGCCTACAGAAGCGAACTGGTTGACTGGGTAAGGGAAGAGCCTGCAGCGGACGAATGGTTCAAAGGGTCAAAAATGATCCTGGGCGCGCGCAAACCGGACGACCCGCTCTACGACCGGGAAGCCATGCGGCGTCGGTATTCAGCTTGAACAGCCTGCCACCCGATCTGCAGCAGGCGTACCTGGAAACAGACTATATCGTTTCCGATGATCCGCCGCTGCTACTGACCATTGGCGAGCCCAGTGATGATGCCCGTATTCTTCTGGCAAGTTTCGGCGTGCAGACCGCGGCTTTTGTCACGGCCTGGAATCCGGGCAGCCAGTTGCTGTCAGACGGGGAAAACGAGGAACGTCAGTTACGGCTGCTTGATGAAATCGAGAAGCGACGCATGAACTATCTTCTGGGCAGTGGTGAGCGGGCAGATTGGCGAGAGTACAGCTACTTTGTCCTTGGAATCACCCGCGAGGATGCCGATCAGCTCGCACGCCAGTTCCAGCAGAATGCCTACGTCTGGCTGGATGAAAGAGGCATACCGGAACTGGCGGTTCCCTGACAGCCCGACATCTTGATATGCTCCTGGTGCAAGCTCATCCATTCACCATTCTGGAGCACAACCATGGCCAGACTCTTCACCAAGTTTTTCATCACGCTGGGCCTGGTCGTGTCTTTCGCCAGCTCGGCCCATCTGGGAGGCGTCCCCGTCGGCGCCGTGGAAGCCAGCCTGGTGCAGGTACAGCACAATGCCTACCTGATGACTGCACCCAGCGCCTCTACCGGCAACGTTTCGACGCTGCACATCATTAACACGTCCAATCAGAGCCAGCAGTTTTACGGCACGCTCTATGATCAGGATGGCAACAGAATCGGTGAGGAACAGACCCTGCTGACAAGCAGCAGTGTGGCCCCCTATGCCCGGGTCAAACTCACCTCTGAGGCAATCAGCGATATATTCGGGGGCACCTGGAACAATCCGGCTATGCTGGAAGTCTACGGAACGGACTCCTTCTCTTTGATGATCCGCCTGTCCAGCCCCAGCGGGCTGGTCAGCAACACAAACTGTGTCACTGAAGACGTCGTTCATAACCTTGATGGATTCGACGCCACGGATCTGCCGTTTGTTCGCTTCATCAACACCGGCAGCACCACGCTGACCGACATCACCGGCACCCTATACAATGAAAGCGGCACTGTGGTTGGCAGCCCTGACCAGGTGCTGGTGGCCTCCCTGGCACCCAAGGCGCAGACCTTCGTGAACCGCAATGCGCTGGCAGCGGCCTTTGGAGAGCAATGGGATGGTGTTGGCAGCCTGTATATCGCGGACAGGGCAGGACTCAAACTGATCCTGATGAGCTATATCGTTGATAGCGCAACTTTCTTCAACTTTTCCTGCTTCGACGGCAATGATGACCTGGATAATCCGGTGAATGACCAGGGTGGGCCGCTGACAGAAGCCGTTGATATCACCAACGTGATCTTTACTGAGACCAGTGCAGACTGCGCAACCTATGCAGAAGCCTATCGAGCCACTGCCAACGACGTCTTCAACAGCACAGCCTTTACCGCTGTGGTGACGGTCACCGACGGTGGCAGTTCATGCACCCTGACTTCCAACGCCATACCCAATCACGACTTCAACGACACGGCTCAGGGCTTTGCCAATCAACCGGCGGAGGTTGAACGCAGCTTCTCGCTGCCCAGGAACCCGGGTATCGCGTTCGTTCCACCAGAGATCTCACAGGCCC
>JAQCAK010000148.1 GCA_027621895.1 Pseudomonadota bacterium
CCGGGCGGACTCCGGATCGTGGATTGAGCAGGGTCCGACCACCACCAGCAGACGCGGGTCTTCACTGGTCAGGATGCTGTGGATAGAGCGGCGTGCCACACTCACGGTTTCATTCACCTTGTCCGTAACCGGCAGCTCGCTGATCAGCGCTTCAGGGGCAATCAGCTCCCGGGTTTCCAGAATTCGTAGATCGTCGGTGGTAACGGGCATAATGCTTCCTTCCGGATTCCTGCGGCTGCGAGTTTGGGCGCGTATATTACGGCATTTCGATGGGCCGGGTAAGCGCCCAGGGTGAGCCTTTCAGATTGAATTCTCCAGTCCAGGCACTTGAGTCAGACAGGTCACTGGTCGACTGCTGCCCGGATCAACCCCGCCAGATCGCAGCATACTGCTGACGACGACCGACCAGATGCGCTACGACACGCCCGGCTGCTTTGAAGGCCAGGTGGCGCGTACGCCCAAACAAAACAGGAAATATAGACCGGTTTGAAGGGCGGGGTGCCGTCTTCCCCGGAAGCCAGAGATTATGCAAAGGATACAGGCTCATCCAGGTCACGAATGGCTGGTGGATCAGTTGCTGCCGAGCCACGGCGCGGTGATGTCGACTCGCGTGCGCAGACAATCGGTGCCGCCCATTTCAAACTCGCGACAGATGGTGGGGCGGACATCATACTGGTCACACAGAAACGTATTCCGGTTCAGTGCCTCGCACCAGCCGTCTTCGAGCCTTCGCATGGATTGACTGCCGTTCGCATCCGTTTCGATAAAGCGATCCGGCATACCGGTGTCACCAATGATCATGACCTGCATTCGGCAGCAGGCGGCCTGGCAGGTTGAGCAGTTAATCGTGATTGGCATGTTGTTTATTGTTTCCATGATGATTGGCAGATCTGCCAAAAGGCATCGCGGCCAGTTCCGGCTTGTCGACATACACATCGTATATCCTGTGTGACCTAATAGGGTATCTTCATCTCCAGTTTCGCTGGAAAGGTATACCCTGCTTCCTTCTGCAGAATCGCCATCAATGCAACAAGTGGTTCGGGTTGTCGCCAGTGTTGAAACATCACCCCGGGAGGGAAGATGAAAGCCGCAATATTCGTGGATGTGCAGAACATCTACTACACAACCCAGCAGGCGTTCGGTAGAAAATTCGACTACCGGAAACTGTGGCGAAAGCTCGACAGCGAATTCGAGATAGTGACGGCCAATGCCTACGCCATCCACAAGGGTGATGATCAGCAACTGAAATTCCAGAATGCGCTGAAAAGTATCGGGTTCACCGTCAAGCTGAAGCCCTACATACAGCGCAGAGACGGCTCTGCCAAGGGAGACTGGGATGTTGGTATCACCATCGATGTCCTGGAGACTGCCCGACACGTGGACACGATCATCCTGCTGTCAGGGGACGGTGACTTCGACCTGTTGCTGGAAAAGGTTAAATCCGGATACCAGGTGACGGCAGAGGTTTTCGGTGTCCGGGAACTCACGGCCAATTCCCTGATTGACGCCGCCAGCTTCTTCCATCCCATCGACGAGCAACTGCTCATCTGAAAAAAAAGGGGTCAGGTTCATTGTCCAAATGAACCTGACCCCTTTTATGTGATGTGCCAAAATACCGGCATGCTGACATTTCAAAACGTACCCGACACCATTTCGAAGATCTATCTTGAGGATACGGATCGACCGTTGCCGGAGAAACTGAATCCCCGAACCCGTTACCGGTTCCTGTCAACGATCGCGAAAGGTGGCAAGTCACTGATCCAGTCCTGCCTGGATATGCATCTGGGCAGGGTGGTCGCCTACAAGCAGTTGCGTCCTGAGTTCGCCAATGATCCGGTTGAGCAGCGTCGCCTGTTGCGTGAGGCCCGTGTTGCGGGGTTCCTGCAGCATCCGAACTCGATTCCCATTTATGAGGTGGGGCGAGATGCCAGGGGTGATTATTATTTCACGATGAAATTGGTTCACGGCTACACCTTCAGGGAAATCCTTGATTACCGTGATCGTTATGACCTGACCCAACTTGTCGAGGTGCTGGAGCAGGTTGCCCACGCACTCGACAACGCCCATGCACATGGTATCGCGCATCGGGATATCAAGCCGGAGAACATCCTGGTCGGGCGGTTTGGCGAGGTACTGATCCTCGACTGGGGTATTGCCAAGGTCTGGCGACGTGACGGCACCACCGCGGAAGAACCGGATCAGGGCCAGGCCGCGTCCGGTGCGGACAAATCAATGACCGGTTACCAGAAACTTGAGGGCACCCTGTGCTATATGTCGCCGGAGCAGATGCAGCAGGACCCGGACATCTCATTCAGTACGGACATCTACAGTCTTGGAGTCATGCTTTATGAAGTGCTGGCGGGGGAAGTCCCCTTCGATGGTGAGCACGCTTATGAAGTGCTCGAGGCCGTTAAAAACGTCACACCAGCGCCACCATCCCGCGTGACCAAATTTGCGGTACCGAAAACCCTGGAAACACTGGCGATGCAGTGTCTGGAAAAGACACCGGACAGAAGGCCGGACATCAGTGCATTTATCAGAACAGTCCAGGAAGACTGGGCGCAGGACCTGACGAGAGTCGGCCGCAGGCGATGATCAGCAGTTTGCAGGTACGCACTGGACAGCCAGTGCGTACCTGCAGGTCTTGCTGATCGAGGTTGATCAGGCGAGTGCGGCCTTGGTGATCTTCACGATCACGGCTGCGACCTTGTAGGGGTCAGCGTTGGACGCAGGACGACGATCTTCCAGTCGACCTTTCCAGCCGTCTTCCACGGTACCAATCGGGATACGAATTGACGCGCCACGGTCAGATACGCCGTAGCTGTACTGGTCGATAGACTGGGTTTCGTGCTTGCCGGTCAGACGCTGTTCGTTGTGAGCGCCATAGACCATGATGCACTCGGCAATGTGCTTGCCGAACTCGTCACAGATCCTGGTGAATACGCCTTCATCACCGGCTTCACGCATGGCGCCGTTGGAGAAGTTGGCGTGCATGCCTGAACCGTTCCAGTCGGTGTCGCCCAGCGGTTTCGGATGCCAGTCAACGGCCAGATCGTATTTCTCAGCCGTGCGCTCCAGCAGGTAACGCGCCAGCCAGATCTGGTCGCCGGCAGCAGCGGCGCTCTTGGAAAAGATCTGGAATTCCCACTGGCCTGCAGCGACCTCGGCGTTAATACCTTCAACGTTCAGGCCTGCTTCAAGGCACAGGTCAAGGTGCTCTTCGATCAGCTCGCGGCAGTAGGCGTTTCGCGCGCCAACTGAACAGTAGTAGGGGCCCTGTGGCGGAGGATAACCACCGGGGGGGAAGCCCGGGGGCAGGTTGGTTTCAGGATCCCAGAGGAAGTATTCCTGCTCGAATCCAAACCAGAAATCGTCATCGTCGTCCTCGATGGTGGCTCGACCATTTGATACGTGTGGTGTGCCATCGGCATTCAGCACCTCGGTCATTACAAGGTAGCTGTTGAGGCGGCCCGGGTCGGGAATAATCGCGACCGGTTTCAGCAGGCAGTCTGATGCGTTGCCTTCAGCCTGCTGGGTGGAACTGCCGTCAAAACTCCACATGGGGCAGTCTTCCAGTTTTCCGCTGAAGTCCTTGCGGACCATGGTTTTGCTTCGCAGGCTCTGCGTCGGTTTGTAACCGTCGAGCCAGATATATTCCAACTTGCTTTTCATAAAATAACAGTCTCCGAACAAGGATCAGGTTGTAGGCTGTGGTTTGTTGGTTGCTGGGCGACCTGCCTCACAGGTAACGACCAGTGCACCAAAAACGCACATGTTTTTCGAGAGCAATTCTTCATGCACCAAAATAGTGCCTGTCGGTTTGGCCTCGAGTGCCGTCACTGACCGTAAATCAAGGGTTTAGGACCTGATTGAGTGCGTTCCGGCCTAGTGCGTCCAATACGATGCAAACACCATGCCTGATACCAGTCTGGTGCGAGACCTCACGGAACGCAGGACTTCGCAGGTGACATTGGGTTAAGTTGTCTGCACCAGAACGATCTTCAAAAAGAGAGGGAAACCGGCATGTCGGACTACAAAACCATCAAACTGGAAAGACAGGATGGGGTTGCAACACTCACCTTGAACCGGCCCGAGAGCCTGAATGCACTGACCGTGGAGATGGGCAGGGAGCTTCACGACGCGATTGAAGCTGTGAAAGCAGACCTGGGGTCCAGGGTGCTGGTACTCACCGGCGCCGGTCGGGCTTTCTGTGCTGGCGAGGACGTCAAACAACGGCCCGCGGATTCCTCGGGGACCCGGGAGCAGCAGACACCCCTGTCGAAGCTGGCAAGGGGGCCGGAGGGATTGATGCGGTTTACCGATACGCTTCGCAGCATGACCAAGCCAACGGTTGCTTCAGTCAACGGTTATGCGGTGGGTCAGGGACTCAGCATCGCGCTGGCCTGTGATATTCGTATCGCCTCGGAAGATGCGGGGTTTGGAGCCATCTGGACACGCCGTGGTATTCCGCCTGAGTCATCAGGTGCCTACCTGTTGACCCATCTTGTCGGCCCGGCGAAGGCCTGCGAGCTGATATTCCTGGGCAAGATCGTTGATGCGAAAGAAGCCGAGGCGATAGGGCTCATCAATCAGCTTGTCCCAGCGGATCAACTGCAGGCAGTCACCGATGAAATGGCCCGGAATCTTGCTGATGGTCCGCCCATTGCTATCGGTATCTCCAAGATGATGATTTACCAGGCACTGGAAACGAGCCTGGCAGTACACAGCCGTCTTGAGTTTTTCGGCCAGGACTACAGTTTCAATACGGAAGACCGGGAGGAGGGTATCCGTTCTTTTCTGGAGAAAAGGCCGCCGCGATTCCAGGGTAAATAGCCGGAACACAGTTCAGCAATCGATATCCAGTCAGGAAACAAGCCATGCAAACCGTTTCATCCATGACAGCACTGGTCGAATACCAGGTGCGAACCGCAACCACCTCCGTCGAGGATTGGCTTCAGGTCTGGGGCAGGCGGGCCGAAGATGCACTTGCCGGTGAGCCTGAGACCGCCGCCTATGAGGCCCTGGGTTCGCTGGAAACAGCCGACAATATCCTGATTTTCGAACGCTACCTGAACGGCCAGCAGAGTATCGATGCGCACACATCGAGACCGGCGCATGCTCAACTTATGGAAGAGATGGGTGCGGGTAACATGACCCGGCGACGGGTCATGACCAACCTGTTTGACGACATCCCGGATTATGGCTGGTGGTCGCGTCCGGAACAGGACCCAACAATGCGCGACAGCAACCTCCTGGTGACCCTGCTTGTCACGAGATTTCCCGATGTCCAGGCGAGAGCTGATTACATCAGGCTGACAGGTGATCACGCCGACTACTGCCAGGAAATCGAACCGGGTACGCTGGTTTACAGTGGCGGAATCGCCAGAATGGATGCCGATCGAGGGCCAACTATCAAGGCGGGAGATCTGCTGTTCGTGGCGGCTTTTGCCGACGAGGCGGCTGCGGAAAAGCACAGTATTGATCCACAGCACCTGGCGTTGCAGCCGAAACTGCTGGAAATTCCCCGGGAGCGTGTGATGGTGCAACAGTACCGGACAACGGGTGCGGGGTTCCTCTGGAATGACCGATAAACGGGAATCAACCGCCCTGAAAGCGCACCGTTG
>JAQCAK010000149.1 GCA_027621895.1 Pseudomonadota bacterium
GGTAGTCATTATCACGTTCATTGAGAAAGCCAGTACCCAGTAGTAGCGATCCTGCCAGAGGACAACCGGATCCCGGTCCAGATCACGGATATTGCTGTCAGTGACCCTGGCCGCCGGATAGTCCTTCAGCATCCATCCCAGATGTGAGTACCAGAGCCCGTTGGTGGCTGCATAGGGGTCGCGCGCCGGGTCATCGACATACTGGTGGTGATGACGATGATTCGAACACCATGATCGGATGGAATTCTGTAACGCCAGTGCGCCACCCAGCGCAAAGATGATTCGGACGGGCAGTACCGCTTCATAGGACTTGTGGGACCATAATCGATGATATCCGGCCGTGATCGACAAGCCGTTCCACATCAGGAAGATCGAAAAGAGTACCCACAGTGCGGGCGAGAAGCCTTGAGTTATCCCGTACCAGGGAACGGCGGTCAATGCGACGATACTCGTGCCGGCGAAAACGGCAATCACGTCCAGCCTGATGCGAGGTTCTTCCTGCGGGTCTTTCTGCATGTCTGTCTACCATCCGGATCAGATATCCCAGCATATCAAGACTGGGGGAGGCGAGTCACCGTCATGGGGCCGTTCTACTTCAGGCTGGCGTTCAACCAGGCGAGATTAAACCTGACGTGCTTGATCCGCACCTGGTTGTAGGTGTACACCAGGTGAATATCCTCGCCATGCTGCGAAAAGGTGGGATAGGAGTACTCGAATTCGTGACTCTCAGGATCGGTGTCGGCCTCTTCCAGGGTATGGAACACCTGCCATGGACCGGAGCCATCCAAGGGACGAAGTGCCAGGCTCAGCCTGTGTCGCCCGTCCCCGGTGTCATTGAGTGCCATCAGCAGCTTGCCGTTGCCGAGATTTAATGCTGCAACTGCCGAATTGGGGTTGGGCAGCCCGGTTGAAACCGGTTCGGACCAGTTCAGTCCGCCGTCGGTGGTGGAGGACACCTGTACGCTGGTGGGGCTGGCCCCCGCGTGTCGAAGCAGTGAAACCGCATGGGTCTCCGAGATTGTCGAAATTGACGGCTGAAGGGTGTCAGTGCCCCAGGATATCCGCCGTTTGTCGAGAACAGTCAGGTCACGGGACAGGCGCAGGTTCTCGGCGAACTTGCCGATAAACTCGTGATAAACCGGCAGGCCGATACTGCCATCGGGATGAGTGATCGCTGGGTTTCTGACCAGTGTGCTGAGATTCAGGAAAGGTGAGGTCGTCAGCCTGACGGGTTTTGTCCACAGCGGCGCCTGGTCGCCCGGGTGCAGATAGTCTTTGGATTCCATGTAGTTGATGGAGCTGGCTGCCCAGCCGCCGACTGAAACCGTCACGAAAAAGACGCCCACCGCGCCATCCGGCCAGACATGCAGGGCGGGATTGCCGACTTTTCGGATATATCTGTCCAGCCCGTTCTCGGCCATAGCCCGGTCCATGATGCGGTCTGGCCTGGTCCATTGATGGCCATCAAAGCTGGAAATAAACAGTGCAACGTCCCTGTGCCCTTCCTCGGTGCCGCCATACCACACGGCCACCGGTGTGTTCCCTGCCATGGCCAGGGTCGCGCTGTGCGCTTCCCGGGTTTCGCTGTTCGACACCCAGTGCTCCGAATCCCCGGGCGTCTTGGCAGGCTCGACCCGCGTGGGTGTTTCGAATACAGGCAGTTCGCGAACCGGGATCAGGAATAGCCAGGCAAGCAGAAACAGGGCAGCACCGGCTGCAAAGAGAGTCAGGCGAATCATGAAGTCATCCTAATAGACCTGTGCTTCTGAGGGAACCTAAGTCTTGGTCTTGTGGTATCCTGCGGCTCTTTTTTGGTGCCAAACTCAAGAGGGTCACACATGTCAGAAAAAGCTGCAGCAGCGCTCGAAATTTACAAGTCCATCGAAGGTCAGGAGGAAGGTGTTGGGGAATGGTTGGAAATCGACCAGGACCGTATCAATATGTTCGCCGATGCGACCCTGGATCATCAGTTTATCCATATCGATCCGGAAAAATCAGCGGAGCTGTCGCCCTACAAGGTGACCATTGCCCATGGTTTCCTGACCCTGTCGCTCATTGTCCATCTGGGCGCATCAATTCCGCCCCTGCGGCCTGAGGTGCTTGATGGCGTTTTCATGGGTGTTAACTACGGCCTGGACAAGGTGCGATTCCCTGCGCCGGTTCCGGTGAACTCCAAAGTCCGTGCCCGCCACAGACTGATGTCCGCAGAACTCAAGGGTGACAACACGATTCAGGTCAAGCGGGAAGTGACCGTGGAACTGGAAGGTTCCGACAAGCCGGTCTGCGTTGCTGAATCCCGTTACATGTACGGCTGATAATCGGGAACAGGACCATGACACTGATTACGCGCGACGACCTGATTCAGAGCATTCAGGATTCACTCCAGTATATCTCGTACTACCATCCGCCGGACTTTATCAGCGCGGTATCGGAAGCCTACGAGAAGGAAGAGTCACCGGCGGCACGGGATGCCATGGCCCAGATTCTGATTAATTCGAGAATGTGTGCCGAGGGACATCGCCCTATCTGCCAGGACACAGGCATTGTGAATGTCTTCCTGTCGGTGGGTATGCAGGTACGATTCGAGTTCGATGAAGCCCTTGATGACGTGATCAACGAAGGCGTGCGTCGCGCCTACAATCTGCCGGACAACGTTCTCCGGGCGTCTGTACTGGCTGATCCGGCTGGCAAGCGGACCAACACGCGGGATAACACACCAGCTGTGATTCATACGCAGATTGTCCCGGGCGACAAGCTCGAGGTGCATGTCGCGGCGAAGGGTGGTGGCTCGGAGGCCAAGTCCAAGTTCGTGATGCTGAATCCAGCCGACAGTATCGTTGACTGGGTGATCAAGACAGTCCCCACCATGGGCGCAGGCTGGTGTCCGCCCGGGATGCTGGGTCTGGGCATTGGCGGCACGGCTGAGAAAGCCATGCTGATGGCCAAGCGGTCGCTGATGGATCCCATTGATATCCACGAACTTCAGGCCCGGGGACCCTCAAGCCGGATAGAGGAACTTCGGCTCGAGATTTTTGACAAGGTCAATGCGCTGGGGATTGGTGCCCAGGGTCTGGGGGGGCTGACCACGGTACTTGACGTGAAGATCATGGACTATCCGACCCATGCCGCGAACCTGCCCGTCGCCATGATTCCTAACTGCGCAGCGACCCGGCATGCGCATTTCGTGCTGGACGGTAGCGGCGCCGCGGAACTCCCGGTGCCCAGGCTGGAAGACTGGCCGTCGATCACCTGGGAAGCAGGACCCAACTCGCGTCGTGTCAACCTGGATACCGTGACTGCTGAAGAGGTTAAATCCTGGAAACCGGGAGAAACCATTTTGCTGTCGGGCAAGATGCTGACAGGCAGGGATGCCGCGCACAAACGCATTCGTGATCTGTTCGAAGCAGGGGAAACCCTGCCCGAGGGTGTCGATCTGAGTGGGCGGTTTATCTACTACGTCGGTCCGGTTGACCCGGTCCGGGAAGAGGTTGTCGGCCCTGCGGGACCGACTACTGCGACCCGTATGGATGGTTTCACGGCCATGATGCTGGAGAAAACCGGTCTGCTGGGCATGATCGGCAAGGCCGAGCGCGGTCCGGTCGCGATCGATGCTATTCGTGCCCACGAGGCAGTGTACCTGATGGCAGTGGGGGGTGCGGCTTTCCTGGTGTCCAAGGCGATTCGCAGTGCCCGTGTTGTCGCGTTTGAAGACCTGGGTATGGAAGCTATCCACGAGTTTGAAGTGGAAGATATGCCGGTCACAGTGGCCGTTGATTCCAGGGGCGAGTCCGTGCATCAGTCCGGTCCCCGTATCTGGCAGGAGAAAATTGGCAGAATACCCCTGACGGAAGCCTGAAAAAAACGACAAAAATCATAAAGTTAGCATGCTTTGTGGTGGCAATTCATTTGAAAGAATGGCCACTATGAAGTACGCTTGAATGTCGGCAGCCTGTGTCTGTCCGCCCGCATTTTTCTGAAGCCTGGAACCTTTAGCAGTATGGCCCAACAACCTGCATCCGTAGATCAACTCTATTTAAACGCGGAAAGCCTAGCCAAGGATTTTTCCCTGTTCCCGCGCAAGGAACCAGCCGCCGTGGTCTCGGGGCTGCTCACCGAGCGCCAGATCGAGCACGCGCTTGAAGAATTTCGCACCATGGAGGTGGATGCCTACATTGCAGCCACAGTGGCGCCGACGGAGGAATCCACGCGACCCGGCTCAAAGGAAATCATTGCGGCGCTGAATGTCCCGGTTTACAACGAGGTCGAGAATGGCCCCTTGTACTGCGCTGAACTGGAGTTCAATTTTGACGGCACTCCACGCCGCATAGGTTTCATTACCCAGAACCGGGCCTACAATTCGGGAGTCTGGGGTCCCCAGCACCATAATGAAGCGGCTCGCCTGGCCAGCTGGTATGCGACACGCTCCATGCCCATTGTGACGTTTATGGATACGCCCGGCGCAGATCCCTACGAGGAAGCAAACAGCAACAACCAGGCGCATTCCATCTCCCGGCTGATTGCCGAGCTGTGTAATGTTGATGTGCCGACACTGGGTATCATCATCGGTCAGGGCTATTCGGGTGGTGCGATTCCGCTCGCTTCAAGCAACCTGCTGCTGTCTCTCCGAACCGGCGTATTCAACACCATCCACCCCAAGAGTCTGGCGAACCTGGTCCGGCGCTACAACCTGTCCTGGCAGGAATGTGCGAAGTTCGTCGGTGTCTCGTCCTACGAGCTTTACAAGCAGGGCAACATTGACGGTATCGTCGACTATGACCCCGGCGAAGCCGACAAGATCGATAACCTGCGCAACGTGATCGTCTCCGGTATTACTTCCATCGAGAAGTCTGTACGGGATTTTGTGGCAGAACATCCCGAGGTGCTGGATCACTACAAGCGAAACATTAACCGGTACCTGAATCCGTCCGCCAGCATGACCGCAGTGCACGCCAGTTCTTCGCTGAAGCTGCGAACCTCTCCGACGGAATGGCCCAATGTATTCGGCGTGGCTTTCCGCTACCTCCGCTATCTTGGTCTGCGCAGGCGTATCAAGAGCACGACCGTCAAACAGTATGGTCGTCTGGCCGATACAGAAATACCCGCAGGAGAGCTGTCACAGCGAATCCATCGCGAGAGGCGGTCCGGTTTCCTGGGCTGGTTGCAGGACCCTGACAAGGTGCTCTACGAGGACACCCTGAACAAGGCCTGGAAGAATTTCCAGGACAAGCGAAAAGCCCTCGGAGAAGAGCGAGGCAGGATTGCCCAGTTCATTTTTGGTGAGCCGCAGAAGAATTTTGAGAACGCCAGGAAAGAGCTGTGCCTGGTCACCGGTCTGCATCTCTACAATCGCTGGAAAGCCAGTGCAGAAGACAATCTTTCCGCGTTGATTCAGCATCTCGGTGATACCGAAACCAGTGCCTATTTCCTGCGCAATGATGACATCTCTGACGTAAAGCGGCTGTTAACCAGCCTGTCCGGCGCAGATGACAACTTCTGCAGCGACCTCAAGCTGCGTTTCAGTTTCGAGGGTAAAAAGCTGTTTGACCTGGGCTATATCGAGGAAAAGAATTCGGTTTTCCTGGTGGCCCAGCTGGTATCAGAGCTTAACCTGATTCTTGAAAGT
>JAQCAK010000150.1 GCA_027621895.1 Pseudomonadota bacterium
TGCCAGCGCGCCGCCATACAGCCCGAAGGTCAGCGCGCCGACACCGCGACTGGCGCCGATCAGCGCCACCAGTATCAGCCAGATGTCCCGGGGTGCGTTTTCCTGGACCCACAGGATCTGGGTCAGGAACTGCATGGGGCCCAGCATCTGGCCCAGGGCGAAGCCGATAAACAGCAGCCGAAAGTCCCGGTTACGCAGCGGCGCCAGCACCGTGGCCCGGGTGCTCATGTGTCAGCCCTTCCGTGGATCTGTGTCTGCAAGTCAGATCCTCAGCTGTCTGAGGTTGGGGTCCAGCAGACCGGACTCCCAGCTCGCGGTGAACTGGCGGTTCAGGCGGTTGCTTTCAGTAATGTCATGGAAGCAGGCATAGCCTTCATAGTTGTCGACTTCCTGGCGGTAGATCAGGCCTTCACCGTCGACGATCACGTATTCGTGGTTCTGCTGGCGCATTTCCGGGTCGACGATCTTGATGCCGATGGAAGAGGGCAGCCTGCGGGATATATTCAGCAGTGCGTGGCCGTTTTTGAAGACCCGGTGCGGGTCAAAGATGAGAATCTCAACACGGGTGTAGCGATTACGCCGGGCGAGGTTGGAGCAGATATCCCGCAGCTCCGTGCGATCAAACAGTTCATGGGCCAGGTAAGGCGAGTAGATGCGGATGTACTGCCGCGCCTGGCGGGCCATTTCCATGATCACATTGGCGAAGTCCGATTCGCTGCGCAGCAGGATCATCTGCCGATCCACGCCCAGCTGGTAGGTGACATCGCCATCGAGGCTGGCGCCCTGCAGTTCCCGCCGTTCCACGTCGCGGTCCTCGGGTTCCAGTGCCAGGTGCCAGCCGTCTGCGGTCTGCTCGAAACCCCGTGCCTGCAGCAGCTCGCCGTTGCCGGATTCCGCGGTGGCAGTCAGGTCTGTCAGCGCAAACCGGCGGCCGCGCTGGATGGCGAGTTCCAGCAGGGTTGCCCCGATGCCCGTACCCCGAAAATTATCCTGCACCGCCAGCCTTGAGATATGACCATCGCCAGTCATCCGGATCGTGCCGATCACATGGCTATCATCATTCTCGGCAATCCAGTGGATGGCCTTGTCGTCGGTCTCATCCTCAAGCTGAAAGTCCGGCAGCTTGAGTTCATTGACGAACACCCGGCGTCGCAGTTGCCGGATGGGGCGATGGTGTTCGCTCCACAGCACTTCTGCTGTGTCAAAAGGCTTTACGCTCATCTCGAATTCGGGTTTGACGGCGGTGCGACGCTGGATGTTGTCGACGGGTGGGGACAGCGACCGGGTCATGGTGAGATGGGGTATCCCGGCCTCCAGGTATTCGTCGCCCTGTGGCGCGAAGCCCGCTTTCTCGTAGAAATTCACGGCATGGGACTGGGCGTGAAGCAGGGCCTCAGTCATACCCAGGTGCCTGGCTTTTTCCACAGCGGCTTCCAGGATCGCCGCGCCGACGCCATGACCACGCCAGTCTTCCAGTACCGCCATCCGGCCGATCTGTCCCTCGGGCATCAGCCGACCGGTACCGATCGGTTTGTCGTCCACGTCGGTGGCCAGCCAGTGCCAGCATTCCTCGTCCCGGCCATCCCATTCGATGTCCCGGGGCACGCCCTGTTCCAGGATGAACACCTGGCGGCGGATGCGCTGCAGGGCTTCGCGGTCTGCTGTCCAGTCTGCCTCCCGAAGGTTGAACTGGCGGATTTCGAGTGACTCACTCATAGGATACCTGGCATCGCGGCAAGGCAATCATGGTAGTGGGCGGCCGGGGCGTGTTCAACCGGCATGGTCGTCTTCTGCCGTGAGCGCCCCGGTGTCCAGCAGGTCCTCGATGGCTGCCTGCAGCGCCGGCGAGAGGGTTTCAGGCAGGCCCGCAGATCCGGTTTCGCAAAGCCCGGCGATGATTTCCGTGGTGTTGGCGCCGGCCGGCAGTTCATAGCATTCGCCGTTCACGAACCACAGCAGCTGGTCCTGCAGTCGCGAGACCGTCATGCGAGTCGGCAGGGTGACCTGCACCCGGCTGTACTGGTCTGGCACAGGGCGGGTTTCCAGCAGTTCCGGGACCCGCAGGCGGGTCACGTAGGTGCCGTACCATTTCACCAGTGTCTCATCGTCCAGCACGCGGTCCAGTTCGCTGCGCAGCGCATCCGTGATGCCGGCTGGCAGTTCACCGGGCGGATGCAGCCGGGATTCCATGGGGCGCTGGATGTCGTGTGCTTCCAGTGCAAACTCCGAGATATCCGCCAGCATCTCGCCGGTTGTGGGGTTTCGGATACCCACCGACAGGGTCAGGCTGTTGCCCTCGCAGATCCCGTGGTGTCCGACACCCGGCGGAATATACAGGACATCTCCAGGGCCCAGGTCATGGGTCCGGGTGGGCGTGAAGGTCTCCAGCAGGCGCAGGTCCCGGTCTTCCTGCAGGTCGTCCTCAGTGTGGCTACCGGCATCCAGGTGCCAGGTTTTGCGGCCCGTCAATTGCACCAGGAATACGTCGTACTTGTCGAAATGGGCGCCACAGCTGGCACCGGTGGGACCCAGCGTCGCCATCACGTCGTCGATCTGCCACCGGGGCAGGAAACTGAATTCACGGGCGATCATCTGGTTGACCAGGGGCAGGTGCTGTTCCAGGCACTGCACCATGAGCATGTGACCGTCGGGGACCAGGTCTGCCTCGTCACCCTCGATCTCGAAGGGGCCGTGGAAGACCTCGAAATCCGGGTCTACCAGACGTGATTCGACCAGCTCGGAGCTGCTCAGCTCGCCAAGTATCGCTGCAGGGATGTCGTAATCCGCGGGATTGATGGCTGACTCGAAGACGCGGGGCTGTCGGTGCCAGTCCCGGTCCAGGAATTCGCCCAGGGTCTCTCCGCCGAGCATCCGGCTATTGCAGGCCGGCAGCAGTGACTTCTGCAACCAGCTGTCTCGTCAGGCGTTCTGCATCACCGATGTAGCTGGCCGGTGTCATGGCCAGGATCTGGCGGTTGACGTCCTCAGGCAGCGCCAGGGCAGAGATGACGTCCGCAATGCGCTCCCTGCTCATGGATTCACCACGGGTCAGGGCTTTCAGTTTCTCGTAGGGCTCTTCTACGCCGAGTTTGCGCATGATGGTCTGGATGGGTTCGGCCAGCACTTCCCAGCTGTCGTCCAGGTCGGCGGCCAGCCGCTCCGGGGCCAGTTCAAGCTTGCCGATCCCCTTCAGGGACGAGCGATAGGCCACCAGGCTGTAGGCCAGGCCGACGCCAATGTTGCGCAATACCGTGGAATCCGTCAGGTCACGCTGCCAGCGGGATACCGGCAGCTTTTCTGCCATGTGATGCAGGACGGCATTGGCCATGCCAAGGTTGCCCTCGGAATTCTCGAAATCAATGGGATTGACCTTGTGCGGCATGGTGGAAGAACCGGTTTCGCCCTCGACCTTGCGTTGCCGAAAGTACCCGATCGAGATATAGGCCCAGATATCCCGGTCGAAATCCAGCAGGATGGTGTTGAAGCGGCCAATGGCCTGGAAGATCTCGGCCACGTAATCATGGGGCTCGATCTGGGTGGTGTAAGGGTTCCAGTTCAGTCCCAGGCCCTCCACGAAGGCCTGTCCCAGGGCAGGCCAGTCAGCATCGGGATAGGCGCTGGCATGGGCATTGAAGTTGCCCACTGCACCGTTAATCTTGCCGAGGATGGCAACCTCCTGAATCTGCTGGTACTGGCGCAGCAGTCGCGCTGCCACGTTGGCCATCTCCTTGCCCATGGTGGTTGGTGAGGCCACCTGGCCATGGGTACGGGACAGCATCGGTTTTGCCGCGTAGCGTTCGGCCTCGGCGGTGATGGCCGTGATGACTTCTGCCATTACCGGCAGTACCTCGGCTTCCAGTCCCCGCTTGAGCATCATCCCGTAAGCCAGGTTGTTGATGTCCTCTGACGTGCAGGCGAAGTGAACAAACTCCGTGTGTGCAGCCAGGCCGTCAATCTGCGCCAGGCGCTCCTTGACGAAGTATTCCACGGCCTTGACGTCGTGATTGGTGGTAGCTTCCAGTGCTTTTACCCGGTGGGCATCGGCCTCGCTGAATTCATCGAGGATCGCATCCAGGGCTGCACTCTGGGCCCCGGTGAGTGCCGGCAGCTCGGTGATTTGTGGGTGTGCCGCCAGGAACTGGAACCAGCTGACCTCCACCAGGACCCGGTGCCGGATCAGGCCGTATTCGCTGAGCCATTCACGCAGCCCGGCCGTGTGGCGCGCATAGCGGCCATCCAGGGGATTGAGAGAAGTGAGTTCGGACAGGGTTAAAGTCATTTCGATGAAATCTTCATAATTAATTGATTATATTTATAATATTCGTGGCAGATTCGAGTGATCGCAGGAGTTTTCCGCGCCCCAGCACCCACTGGCTCTTGCTGCCATCCAGCTGTCGCCACAGGACTGCCGAGCGCAGGCCAGCCAGCAGCAGGGCGCGGATTCTGCAGGTATTGGCGCTGTTCTGCAGGAGTTTCTGCAACCCGTGGATGCGGATCCGGGGTTCCAGGGTTCCGGCCGTTTCCTCGTAGAGGCGGGACAGGCGTTCCACGACGTCCTCGCTGGAGATGGCCAGGGTGTTGATATTGATATGTTCCTGGATGGCCTCGATGCCGGCGCCAATCTGGCGCAGCAGTTCCGGGCGTTGCTGCAGTTTACGTTCCAGCGCGATCAGCGCGAGAGCGTACTGGATGGTGTCGCCATGCTGGCCAAAGTTCATCTCGCCGATAATCTCGTGCAGCAGGCGCAGACCGGTCCGCACCCCGTCGCCGGACCGGTACACATCCAGGGTATTTTCCGGATTGGTCACGAAGATGCTTTCCAGGCAGCCCGTCAGGCTGTCCTCCGCAATCATGCCGCTGCGGGCAATGCCCGAAACCAGGTGGCAGGGCTGCACAATGCCCGCCAGTGCCAGTGCGCGTTCCTCGTTTCGGTTCATGGGCTGGTGGTCTCTATGATGCCGCCGCCGAGGCAGATATCGCCGTCGTAGAAGCAGGCCCACTGGCCGGGCGTGACCGCGCGCTGTGGCTTATCGAAATCCACGTGATAGCCGCTTTCCGTGGCCTGCAGGCGACAACCCTGGTCCGCCTGGCGATAGCGGGTTTTCACGTTGATCGAGGCGGGCAGTGATGGCGGGGTACCGATCCAGTGAATCTCATCTAACTGCATGCCCTGGCAAAACAGGGCGGGGTTGTCGTTACCCTGGCCGACCACCAGCCGGTTGTTTTCAAGATCCTTGGCCACCACGTACCAGGGGGCTTCATCCCGGCCTTTCAGGCCGCCAATCCGCAATCCCTGGCGCTGGCCCAGGGTATGGTACATCAGGCCGTCATGCTCGCCGATCACGGTGCCTTCAAGGTCAACGATGTCTCCCGGCTGGGCGGGAATATACTGCTGCAGGAAATCCTTGAAGCGCCGTTCGCCGATAAAGCAGATGCCGGTCGAATCCTTCTTGCCGTGGGTGGGCAGGCCGTTGTCCCTGGCAATCTGCCGGACCTGGTCTTTTTCAAGGTCCCCCAGCGGAAAGATCACCCGCTGCAGTCGCCTCTGCGATACCGACTGCAGGAAGTAGCTCTGGTCCTTGTTGGCGTCCAGGCCCTTGCACAGGCGCTT
>JAQCAK010000151.1 GCA_027621895.1 Pseudomonadota bacterium
TCACGTCGGGTGTCCTGGTGTCCTGGGGAATAAAGGACATCATGCGAAGCAGCACCATCTCAAAACCAATCCTGGGCTGGGGTGCCAGCGGCAGGTCCCGCTGTCCGATCAGGGCTATCTGGTAAAGCAACTGCACCTGTTCCGGGCTCACCCGGGATGCCGCGGCCATCACCAGGTCACGGTCACCCTGGGCATTGTCGACCGCGTCCGGGACCGCATGAGCGATGGCGATGCGGTGCAGTACGGACAGCAGGTCATCCAGCAGCGCACTGTAATCCGGGGCAAAATCAGAGAGTTCGACTACCTTGTCCAGCAGCTGCTTGCCATCTTCTGCAATCACCGCGTTCAGCAGGTCGAAGACCTCCTGGTGATCAATCGACCCCAGCATTTCCCGAACCGGCTGATCGCTGACCTGGTTGTTACCAAACGAGATGGCCTGATCGGTCAGACTGAGCGCATCACGCATGCTGCCGTCAGCCGCTCTGCCAAGCTGCCAGAGGGCGGCTTCTTCCCAGGCGATCGATTCCTTGTCCAGCACCACACCCAGGTGACGCACAATCTGTTCCGGTGACAGGTTCTTCAGATTGAACTGCAGACAGCGTGAAAGGACCGTAATCGGCAGCTTCTTCGGATCCGTTGTGGCAAACAGAAACTTGACGTGTTCCGGTGGTTCCTCGAGGGTTTTCAGCATCGCATTGAAGCTGCTCTTGGAGAGCATGTGGACCTCGTCGATCAGGTAGATCTTGAATCGACTGACCGTGGGCATGTACTGGACGTTATCCAGCAGCTCACGCATGTCATCCACCCCGGTTCTCGAGGCGGCATCAACTTCAATCAGGTCAACACTGCGGCCTTCCGAGATTTCCCTGCAGGTGTTGCAGGTACCGCAGGGTTCCGAGGTCACTCCTTTCTCGCAGTTCAGGCAGCGGGCGAGGATCCGTGCGATCGTGGTTTTACCTACCCCGCGGGTACCGGTAAAAAGGTAGGCATGATGCAGGCGATCATTATCCAGGGCATTCATCAACGCCTGAAGGACATGCTCCTGTCCTTCCAGTTCCCTGAAATTGGTGGGTCGATACTTCCTGGCAAGAACCTGGTAACTCATAGCGGGATTGTACGGGGTATAGTGGGCACATTGAAGATGCGAGATGCGAGATGAGTTTCCCAATGTGTATCGGGCACCGCGGTGCGCGCGGATACAAGCCTGAAAATACCCTGCCTGCCTTCGACTTTGCCATTGAACTGGGCTGTGACTGGCTGGAACTGGATGTCCACCTGGTCGAGGGTGAACTGGTCGTCATCCACGACCGCGAACTGGATCGAACCACCAATGGCCGGGGGCAGGTCAACGAACAGTCACTTGACTACCTGCGTTCGCTGGATGCTGGCGACGGTGCAGGGATTCCCCTGCTCAGCGAGGTCCTGGATCTGGTCGACCAGCGTTGTGGCGTCAATGTTGAACTCAAGGGGCCGGGTACGGCGGCCCCTGCTTGCGCACTGCTGGACCGTTACTGCCAGAAGGGCTGGTCAACGGAGCAGTTCCTGGTCTCTGCATTCAATCATCGGGAACTGGCACAATGCGAGCCCCGCTACCGGCGCGGCGCCCTGTTCGCAAAAAGGCTCGAAGACGAATGGGAACGGGCCGCGTCGCTGGGGGCCTGGTCCGTCAACTATGACCTGAATGATGTCACCGAAACGCTGGTCGACGAGGCACACCGCAGGGGCTATAAAATCCTGGTTTAACCCGCCAATACACCTGCCGATCTTCGGAAACTGGTCGAATGGGGCGTGGATGGCATCTTCACGGACTTCCCCGACAGACTGCTTGAACTCCGGGGAACGCAAAATTGAACGAAGCCCTCACGCTGAACAGCCAGGGGCCCCTCCTCTATCCGGTCACGCCGGGGGATTGGCCCCTGCTGGAGCGTCTGCTGCAGGATTACCTGCAGGAGCTTTCTGTCTGGACCGGCGATCAGCCAGGCAGGGATGGCCATTTCCAGTATCCCTACCTGGATCACTATCGACGTGAACCTGACCGCAGGCTCTTCCTGGTGAAAACGGGTTCAAACCCGACAGAGTCCAGCGATGGCACGCCGGTCGCCGGGTTTGTCATGATCCGGGACGAACGGGATCCGCAGACCGGTGTGCTGGTTCATGAAATCGCGGAGTTTTACATTCGTCCGGGGTACCGCCGTGCCGGTTTCGGTCGAGATTGCGTTCGTGAGCTGTTGAATCGCCTGCCCGGACAATGGCAGCTTGGCGTGCTGGCAGGCAACAATGTCGCCCGGCAGTTCTGGCAACAGGTTATCGCAGATCTCTGCGGGGCATTCGAGGAGAGAACGCCAGCAGTCCCGTCTGCCGGTCAGACGCTGTTCAGATTCGAGACTGCAGTGGGCGTCTAGCCCGAGGCCAGGTCATCGATCTTCCGGCCAAGATCGTACTTCTGATCAGTCACGATCGACTCCAGAACCTCGACCCGCTTTCTCAGGTCCAGCAGTTCCTGGTCAAGATCCTGGACCTCGTCCTCAAGCTGGCGGATTTTCTCACCCTGTTTACCGCCACCGGACTTCGAGACCCGCACGATCTGGACAACGCCCTGAACGAGTATCGACACGATTGCGATCGCCGCAATAGCGATCCAGAAAGTGCTAGCCATGCTCTTCTCCTCTTTGAAGATGCTTGTCACGGCGGCGGCGCTTGAGCGTGCCACTGCCGGAAATCGATTTACTGATATCCGGGACGCCGCCGTAAAGGATGCCCCCGCTACCGTTGATCAGAACATTCAATTCCTCGCTGACGGACACCGACATGCTGCCCGGGCCATTGAGCGTCAACTGTGCGAAGTCGCTGACCAGGTGCTCGGCCTCGTAACGACCGGCACCATTGATAGTCACGACCTGGGTTTCAACATCACCGAGCGCCCTGACGCTGCCGGTGCCGCGGATGGATGTCTGTAATTTGTCGGCCGTCAGATGCTCAAGATTCACCTTGCCGGACCCGTTCACCTCGACCCGTACCGCGTCATTATCCAGGTCAGGCACCACCACTGAGCCACTGCCAGTGACTGTCAGACCGCGGATATCCTTCATGTGGAGGTCAAAGGAAATCACTTCCCGCAGTACCCGCAGCCGCGTGACCTTCGGGCTTCGGTAGCCCACGTGCAGGACCCCTGCTTTTACTTCCGAGATGATGTCTGTCATCACATAGGCGGGCGCGTGGATGGACAGCGCTTCGTGATCCGTCTGGGTAATCTTCAGGGTACCCGGGCCGCGGAACCGAACCTGGTCAAAGCGCGCAATCTGCCTGACTTCGATGGACACTAGTCTTCTCCCGCCATCTTGCGGAACTCCCGCTGGAGCTCAAAGCGGGATGAAGTGACATGGGATTCCATCTGGCGCAGTCGCTGTTCGATATCAGCAAACTTTTCCCGGGCTGTTTTCATGGCCTGCTCATTGTTCAATTTTGATCGGGCTTCAGCAGCCTGCTGCATCGCGGATTCATCCTCACGTGTAAATCGATCACCTTTCGACTTTTTATGCCGGCCGTCCGCTGATTCATCGAATCGATCCGTTACCCGACGATAATAGGGCTTCTCATCCATCAGGAAATAGAGAATAAAATACGCGGGAACCGTAACAGACGGAATAAAAAACAATCCGAGGACCGTGTACAGCCTGATCTCCCAGGTGGGCCTGCCCCAGTAGTCGGCGAGGCCGGCACACACACCCAGCACTCGCTTGCGCTGTTTGTCATGATAGAGATGCGTGGTTTTTCGGCTTCGGGCTCGACGGCGACTGCCATACCAGCTTTCACCCCAGTCGAACCCGTGCCAGCTGCTGCCTTCCGGGTCACGGCCAGCACCGTATTTTCTCTGTTTCGCCTGACGTCTGGCAGATCTTCTGGCGCGGCGGGAGCGATGCCCGAAACCGTCATCATCGAATCCGGCATCATCCATCTCCAGATCATCAAAGCCCGAATCATGGAGGCCCAGATCATCCAGACCCATATCGTACAGACCAGAGTCATCATCCATCTCACCATACAGGTCATGAGCCGCGCTGCGGCTCTGGCGAGAGCGATCAAACTCGTTCTCGAGGACGGAGAGATCATCAGCCGCTTTGCCTGCCCTGGCAGCACTGTCCCTGGCCCTGTCAGCTTCCTCCCTGGCGCGGCGGGCATCGATTCTGGCGCGTCTGATCTCGCGGACCTCTTCAGGACTTGAGAAGAAACGTTTCGCCTGGTCATCAATCCAGCGTTCTGCCTTGTTCGTCATATCGTCGAAGAAGTCCTCGATGGATCGATCCAGATTACCGTCCTTTCGGGCGCGGCGCTTCACGCGCTCGGCAAGTCTTTCGGCGCGCTCCTGGGCACGTTTCGCCTGCTGCTCCTTGCGTCGTGCACGTTCAGCAGCACGTTCTGCCAATCTCCTGGCTCGTCTTGCGACCTGCTCTGCGTCTCGCCTGTCTTTACTCACTGTAAGTCCCTCTTGCGCGCCTGCGACTATCCAGCACCCGTCTGCTGCTTGTCCCTCCATCCGGGACTTTCAACGTCCAGAATGGATTCCAGGGTTTCGATGCGAGCGGCCATTCTGTTCGCCACCTCGATCATCTCATCCAGTTCCGCCCTTTCTCTGGCGGACAGCCCATCAACCACTTTCGCCTTGGACTTGTAATGCAGGATCAGCCAGATCGGAGCGACGATAACCAGAAACACAACTATCGGTACAAAAAACGCCACAACGATACCTTCCATCAGTCACTCCAACTTTATTACTGAACGCTTACAGAACGCTTACTGATTACCTTCGGTTTCAGTACTGGCAGGTGCTGCGTCCTTGCTGCCCATTCTGGCCTTCAGTCGCGCGAGTTCCTCGTCAACCTGCTCGTCTTTTTCAAGTTCCGAGATTTCATCTGCCAGGGTTTTCTGGCCAAGATCATAAGCCTCGATCTCGCCTTCAAGATCATCGATCCTGCGCTCGTATCGATCAAACCGACTCATTGCTTCATCGATATCCACATCGTGAATCTGACGCTTGACGCCCATACGACTCTGGGCGGTACGGCCACGAACAATCAGCGCTTTCTGTCGCGTCTTGGCGTCAACCAGTTTCTGTTGAAGCTGGGAGATATCACCGGACAGCTTTTCCAGATTGTGTTCGATGACCTCCATATCGGTCTCCAGGGTCATCGCGGCTTCTGTAGCACCGGTTTTTTCCTTAAGAGCGGCCCTGGCAAGATCCTCGCGGCCTTTGTTCAACGCGATCTCTGCCTTGCTTTCCCAGTCTCCTGCCTCATTCCGCAGGCGCTCAATGCGTCGCTGAAGTTCCTTTTTATCGGCAATCAACTTGGCAGACTGTGTACGAACTTCCACCAGGGTCTCTTCCATTTCCTGGATGATCAGGCGAACCATCTTCTCGGGATCTTCAGCCTTGTCCAGAATGGAATTGATGTTTGAATTAATGATGTCGGTAAATCTTGAAAAAATACCCATATCAGTCTTACCTCTGTATTGAGTGTGTGCGTGCGATAATTTCCACACTCCTGCTAAACCACGATCCGTGCCAACTTTTCAGAAACCTGTATCTCTTTGTTTTTTATGATTTTT
>JAQCAK010000152.1 GCA_027621895.1 Pseudomonadota bacterium
TCGGCACCGTCCAGCCACGCTCGATCATCCGCTCCAGCCAAAGTCTGACGTCCGGTTCAAGTTCAATAGAGCGACTGCCAATGGGAATCTGGCCTGGACCGCGAGCACCCGGCGGACAGTTCGCCGCAAGCCACGCCCGGGTATCCTGCCGGAAATCTTCCAGCGCCTGATCTGTCATGTTGTCTCCGGTTTTATCGAAATGAACTCACGACGGACACCTGGTTCCAGGACGAGCTCCTCATACCAGGGTCGCAGGAGCTAGAGCTGGAAACCCGGCCCGCATTCAAGCAGCAACTGCCCTTCAAGCGCGGCGGCGCGATGTTTCTGAACCTGCTGGTATTCCTCATCGCGGAACATGTCGAGCATCACCTGGGTTGACGGATACTCAAAGACGAACACGGCATCCCAGGCACCTTCGCCCTCACCAATCAGGAACCCGCGCACCTCTCCACAGAAAATCATGCGGCAGCCTTTCGGCTCCATGATCCGGCGGAACCCCTCGCCGTAACGGTGATAGGCCTCAAGACCGCTCAATTCAGGATCGCGGCCGTCCTCGTAGACCGCCTTTTCCCTGAACTTCAGCAGGTTCAGCATGGATATCGGTTCACCGGTGGCCCGGTCGCGAAATGCTCGCACCTGGTCACCGGTGGGCTGGAGAATGTTTTTTACCACGTCGACAGCTCCTTATCAGATTCAGACTGGGCCTAAGCCGGCAAGGGCCAATAAAGCACGCTATGTATCGTGGTGCAAACGCAATGCGCAGCCAGTCAATCGAGCCATTCGCGGGCTTCTGCCAGTGCTTCAAGAAAATACTGCCAGTAAAAATCCTCTGACCGGTAGCCGATGATGCGATCCGCCAGTTCCTCCCCGTGTGCGCCCGGAAACAGCATGGTAGGGGTAACGACCAGGCCCTGCCGCTGGAGGAAATCCGCCGCCACCTCGGTCTGCCCGTCAAAGTTGATGATGGGCTCAAAGTCCCAGGCGAGTTCGACAAAATGTACATCGTCCAGTTCGCCTCTCTGGTAGGCCGCCAGCAGCAGATCTTCCTCCAGTTTGCGGCAATAGGGGCATCCTTCCATGGTCACATAGACCACCAGCACTTCGCCTGCCAGCTTCGCCTCGGCAGCCGATCGTTGCAGGTCCCTGGTGACAGGCCAGTCACCAGCGACAGCCAGATCAGTGAAAAGCAGCAGGGTCAGCAACAGCAGCGCTGGCCGAAAACAGGAGGTTTTATTCATGTGGACAGTGTGGCCTTATTCCGGCATCCGGTCTATTTTCAATAATATAATGATATGCTAATGTATTAAAAAGCTAAACTGCCGAGGGAATCATGTCAGACGAACCCATCATTTCATGGAAAGTCGCCGGTGTTGCACTGGGACTGCTGCTCACACTCGCCACCTTCCTGGTCTCACCACTGGGCGTCTCAACCCAGTTTGTGGTTACCGATGCCATGGTGACCCATCAGATTGCACCGCAGTTCGCGGAGGCTAACGCCTATCTCGCCAAATACGGTGAAAAGGAAAACTGGGGCATCGGCTACGGCTGGATGCTGGTCTTCGGCATGCTGGTAGGCGGCGGCGTCACCGCCGCACTGCTGCGATCCCGGCAACCCGAACAGGACCAGGGATCCATGCCGCCGATGTGGCAGGCGCGATTCGGTCCCTCAAGGATGAAAAGATTCACTGCTGCCTTCGCGGGCGGCGCTCTGTTGCTGTTTGGTGCCAGGCTTGCCGGTGGCTGCACCAGTGGCCACATGATCAGTGGCATATCACAGCTGGCTCTCAGTTCCTTTATCTTCGGTGTCACGACTTTCGCGGTAGCGATCCTCGTCGCCAGATTCCTGTACCGCAAAAACGCCAGCAGCGAGGTCGTCTCATGAATACCCTGGTTATCGGATTTCTCATCGGCTGCGCTTTCGGCGCGATTCTGTTTCTGGGGGGCGCAACCAGCTACCGCAAGATCCTGGGAACCCTTCGACTCAGGGACATGACCATCATCAAGCTGATGCTGACCGCCATTGGCGTGGGCTCGCTGGGTATTTACCTGCTGGACCTCGGAGGCCTCGCTCACATGAGCATCAAGCCCGCTTACATCTGGGGCGTGATTGCTGGTGGCGCAATTTTCGGCATTGGCTGGGCAGTTTCCGGATACTGTCCCGGCACCTGCGTGGTGGGTGCTTCCGAGGGCAAGCTGGACGCCCTGTTCACGCTGCTGGGTGCCCTGTTCGGCGCCTTCTTGTTCTCATTGGCCTTCCCGGTACTGGATTCGCTGCTACTGCAGCCAGCGAATCTCGGCAAGGTCACCCTGGAGGACCTGCTCGGCATCGACGGTATCTACCTGGCCATCCCGTTCAGCCTGGCACTCTTGTACCTGGCCTTCTTTGTGCTTAAAGACCGCTACGAATAGGATCAGTCAGGCAGGCCGAGCACCCGCTTGGCAATGATGTTGGCCTGAACCTCATTGGTGCCGCCGTAAATGGTCACGGCCTTGCTTGCAAGCCATGACCGGGCGGCCCCAAGTTCGTCCTCGGTGAATGAATCGCCTTCCCAGCCATAACCCTGCGTACCCATCAGCTTCGCCGTAATCTCCTGTCGATCCCGCGACAGGGTAGAACCATACAATTTAAAGACAGAGGTGGTCTCCGCCGGTGTCCTGCCGTCCCGGGCCTGTTCTCCAGCCCGTTTCTGGGTTAATCGAAAAGCCGCGCTGTTCATCTTCCAACGGACCACTTCATCCCGTAAGGCTGGCTCGGCGATACGCCCTTCACGAGTTCCAAGATACTGACGTCCCACTTCCTCAAGATCCAGGTCAATGGTGACCCCCACCGGACGGGTTCGCGCAGCGGAAGCACCAAGACCACCCTGCCCTGAGCGTTCGTGCTGCAGCAGACGCTTGCCAACTGTCCAGCCTTCATTGAGCTTGCCGACCAGGTCCCGCTTCTCCGCAATGGCATCATCCAGGAAGGTTTCGCAGAAGGGCGAACTTCCGGATATCAGGGAAATGGGTTTCACCGTCACACCCGCCTGGTCCATGGGCAGCAGCAGGAAGCTGATGCCGTTGTGTTTGGGCGCGTCCGGATCGGTTCTGACCAGGCAGAACATCCAGTCCGCATACTGGGCACCGGAGGTCCAGGTCTTCTGACCATTGATCTGGAAGTAGTCACCCTTGTCCTCCGCGCGAGTTCTCAAACCCGCCAGGTCAGAACCCGCACCAGGCTCACTGTAACCCTGGCACCAGGCCGCACCACCCTGCGCGATCAGCGTCAGATGGCGCTGCTTCTGCTCCTCAGTGCCGTATTCCAGCAGCGTCGGACCGAGCATCCGGGTTCCCATGTTGACCAGCGGGGCCCTCGCGCCAATGGCCGCCATTTCCTCGAACAGCACTCTGGCCTGGTCGGGACTGAGATCACCCCCGCCGTATTCTCGCGGCCAGGTGGGAACGGTCCAGCCACGCGCTGCCATCCGTTCCATCCACAACTGGGTGTCAGGCTGGAACCTGATTTTTGTACTGCCCGTATGGATCTCGCCGGGTCCGCGGGCCCCTGGTGGACAGTTTTCTGCCAGCCAGCTTCTTGTTTCTTGTCGAAAGGTATCCAGCTCACTCATGATTGTTGCCCATCTCTCAGCGATTCTATATGTTCAAACCGCAAACCTGCGGCCCGGGACTGACAATAAACCATAATTTGTGGCCACATTCGAACTCCCCTGGACAGTGTTTCGTCTTGACTTGTCGATGGCGAATTTCAATCCAGGAACCACTTAACACAGGAAAAAGCACTGCTGCTGCTCCTGGAGGACTGACTATGATCAAGACACGCCTGACCGAAATGTTTGGTATCCAGCATCCCATTGTCATGGGTGGCATGACCGGCGTCGGCTATGCCGACCTGGTGGCCGCTGTGGCGAACACGGGAGCCCTGGGTTTCCTGACGGCACACATGTTCGATTCTGCGGAATCGCTGGAGAAAGAAATCCAGCGAGTACGGGACCAGACCGACAACCCATTCGGCGTCAACATGACCATCCTGCCATCCATCAACCCGATTCCGTACGATGAATACCGGCAGGCGATCTGTGAAACCGGGGTCAAGATTGTCGAGACAGCCGGCCGGTCACCGGAACCCCACCTGCCTGATTTCAAGGCCAACGGTGTCAAGGTCATTCACAAGTGCACGTCCGTGAGACACGCCGTCACCGCGGCACGCCTTGGCGTCGATGTGATCAGCATCGACGGGTTCGAGTGCGCCGGTCACCCCGGTGAGGACGACGTGACCATCATCGTTCTCCTCCCGGCAACAGTGGATGCCGTGGACATCCCGGTCATTGCATCGGGGGGCATGGCAGACGGACGCAGCCTGGTGGCTGCACTGGCACTCGGTGCAGAGGGTGTAAACATGGGGACCCGTTTCCTGGCGACCCAGGAAGCCGGGATTCACCCCAACGTCAAACAGGGCATCGTGAACAATACGGAGCGCGACACGGTGTTGATTAACAGAACCCTGCGCAACACCTCACGGGTCGCGCGCAATGCTGTCTCGGAGCAGGTCGCGGAAATTCAGCGGGATGCCAGCAAGACCTTCGACGACGTCAAGGAACTGGTGGCCGGGGTTCGCGGCCGTACCAATGTGCTGGAGGGCGGTGACCTGGATGGTGGTATCTGGACCGTCGGCCAGAGCCAGGGGCTGATTCACGACATTCCGACCTGCCAGGATCTGGTGACGAATATCATTGCACAGGCTGAATCCGTGATGGGTGACAGACTGGCATCCATGAAGGCCTAAGGGAAAGCGCGATGAAAGACAGAGTTTCAATCGATATCAACGATGGCGTTGCAGACGTTCGCCTGATCCGCACGGACAAGATGAACGCACTGGATGACGCCATGTTCGCCGCCCTGATCGAGGCTGCTGAAACACTGGCGGGCGACACGTCGGTTCGCTGTGTCGTTATCTCAGGCGAGGGCCGCGCCTTTTGCGCCGGTCTGGACATGGGGAACTTCGGCAGGATGGCTGAAGGTGGTAACAGCGAACAGAGCCAGTCCGCCGAGGGCAGTGTAACGAGCGGCCTTGCGGCAAGAACCCATGGCATCGCGAATCGCGCGCAGTACGCCGTTTGGGCCTGGCGGGAAATGCCTGTGCCGGTGATAGCCGCCGTGCATGGAGTCGCTTTCGGGGGAGGATTCCAGCTGATGCTGGGCAGCGATATTCGAATCGTTCATCCGGAAACGAAGCTGTCTATCATGGAAATCAAGTGGGGACTGGTTCCCGATATGGCGGGCACGGCCATCATGCGGAACCTGGTGCGCGAGGACATCGTTCGCGAACTGACCTATACGGGCAGGCAATTCAGCGGTGCCGAAGCACAGGATATCGGGTTCGCCACGCACACTTCGGAGCAACCCCTGGCTGACGCACTGGCGCTGGCAACGGAAATCGCGGGTAAAAGCCCAGACGCGATCGTCGCAGCGAAAAAGATATTCAATGCAGCGCCGGACGCGACCGAGGCCGAGTTGTTGATGGACGAATCCGTGTTGCAGGCGGGTATTATCAGTACACCCAACCAGGTGGAAGC
>JAQCAK010000153.1 GCA_027621895.1 Pseudomonadota bacterium
GCTTCAGCAAACCGAGCAGCAGCTGAGCGAACTGGAGGCCTCCCGGCAGAATGATGGCCTGCTGACCCTGTCTCCCGAGCAGACCCGTGCGGTGGAGCAGTTTGAAGAAGAAAAGCTGCGGATTCGCAAGGAATTGAGAGATGTTCGTCACCAGCTGGATAGTGAGATCGAGGACCTGGGTTCCATGCTGAAGTTTCTCAACGTTTTGCTGATGCCATTGCTGCTCACGGGTTTGTTGCTGACCGCTCGCTACCTGAGACTGGCAGGTGGAGAAAAGCCCCGGTCGTTGAGGGGGCATGAGGTCACGGGAGGCTCAGCATGATGAACTGGAAAGTCCTGGGGCTGTTGGCCATTGCAGTGATGATGACCGCGCTTTTGATCGAGCTGAAACCGGCGAGCGATCAGGCTGAGGACCGCCTGTTGCTGCCCGCGCTGGCAGATCGGCTTGACCAGGTCTCAAGGGTGGTGATAACTGACGGGAATAACCAGGTGACGCTGTCACCCGATGCCGCGGGGCGCTGGGGCGTCGAGGAGAAATCAGGCTATCGGGTGAATGCCTCGAATCTTTCCCGGTTGCTCGGTGAACTGTCCAGCCTGGAGTGGCGAGAGAAAAAAACCGCTCGTCCGGAAAACCATGAAAGGCTCGGTCTTGCACCCGGTGCGGATACGCCGCCGGTTAAGGTATTGATCAAGGCTGGCGATACAACGATGGATCTGCTGGTGGGTGCCTCAGCCGAGGCGGGCGGCAGTTTCGTGAGATTTTCCGATCAGGACCAGGTTTATCTCACCACGCAGACCCTGGATGTGCCGGCGACCGCCAGTGACTGGATCGATCCGGTGCTGATCAATGTGGATTCGAGCGACGTGGTTCTGGTGGATATGCAGGAGGGTAACCTTGTCGCCCGGCGCAACGAGGCGGGAGATATCGAGTTGCAGGACATCCCGGCAGGAGCGGAGCTGCGGTATCCAACCGTTGCTGACAGTCTGTCCCGCCTGCTGGTTAACCTCAGGTTCGAGGATGTGCTGCCCTATAACCCCCAGGCGTTTGCGGGTGCATCGGAGACCCGCATCGAGCTGGAATCCGGAGAGGCGCTGACAGTCAGCACAATAGAGATCGAGGGAGATTACTGGTTGCATATCGATCGAAAAGAACTGGAGAACTGGCAATACCGGGTTCGTGACTATACCTACAATGAGTTCAACAAGACGCTCGAGGACATGCTGAAACCTGATGACACAGCCTGATTACGAATACATTGAAGTGATCAGGGATGGCCCTGTCACCAGCGTGGAGTTGAATCGTCCTGACAGTCTCAACGCCCTTAACATTGGCCTGATGGAAGAGATCGAGCATGTATCCCGGTCCTTCCTGGACGACGAGCAGACGCGGGTCGTTGTGTTCAGGGGCAGGGGAAAACACTTCAGCGCGGGTGCCGACCTGAAGCAGCGTGCTGAACCCGGTAACCTGGTCATGCAGCGCCGCAAGGCAGGACTCGGTGCAAGGATGATTCGGGCAATCCTGGAAATCAACCAGGTGACCATCGCCGCCGTTCATGGTGCCGCGCTGGGTGGCGCCGCCTGTATCGCAACAGCCTGCGATTTTCGAATTGGCCGCGAGGACTGCTATTGCGGATATCCGGAAGTCAATCTTGGGATTAACCTGATGTGGCAGTCATTACCACTGTGTGTGCGCCTGGTCGGACCTGCCCGGGCCAAGCGGATGATCATGCTGGGTGACAAGGAAGACGCCGGTACACTCCTGGCCTGGGGTTTCCTGGACGAGGTCGCCAGCAGTACTGATTTTGACGACGCGGTGAAGAGAATGGCCGGCCGCTATGCGGCGCGACCACCGGTGGCGGTGCAGATGATTAAACAGAGCGTCAATGCGGTGAGTTCAGCAATGGATGCAGCCATCATGCACATGGATACGGACCAGAACATCCTCACGACAATGACCGCGGATCGCAGTGAAGGTATACGGGCCTTCTTCGAGAAGCGGGACCCGGCGTTTAAGGGTAACTAGTCAGCCTCTATCACCGCGACGACCTGGTCTTCGCTGACGGATTCCTCTTCCTTCACCAGCAGCTCGACCAGCGTGCCGGCACAGGGTGTCTCCACGGGGATCTCCATCTTCATCGACTCAAGAATCATGATGACATCTTCCGCGGCAACCCGGTCACCGACAGCCGCCTGGATTTTCCAGACGGTGCCGGTGACTTCTGTCAGGACCTTTACTCCTGGCATTTTTTCATGCTGCCGTCAGCTGACCGCTTTCTCATCGTCTACTGATCGAACATGATGACGTGGCGTGCTTCCTGGCCGGTTTTCAACGCGTTCAGCGCCTCATTCACATCGCTCAGCTTGATGTGCTTTGAGATCATCTGGTCAAGGTGCAGTTTGCCGGACAGATAGAATTCGACAAACCGGGGCATATCGATCCGGAACCGGTTTGAACCCATGTTTGAACCCTGGATCTTTTTCTCCATCAGGAAGTCCACACCGTGCAGTTCGACCATGGTGCCCACGGGGATCATGCCGATGATCGTGGCCGTGCCGCCATTGCGCAGCATCTGGAAAGCCTGCTCTGCGGTTGCCTTGAGTCCGATGGCTTCGAACGTATAGTCGCAGCCGCCCCTGGTGAGTTCGATGACCTCGCCCACGGCATTGCCGGAGCTGGCATTGATGGTGTGCGTTGCACCGAGTGATTTGGCAATTTCAAGTTTCGAGTCGACCATATCGACGGCGATGATCATGCCGGCTCCCGCTATTGCGGCGCCATTGATCGCGGCCAGGCCTACGCCGCCGCAACCAATCACGGCGACGGTGGAGCCGGGTTCCACACCGGCGGTATGGAAAACCGCGCCAACACCCGTGGTGGTTGAGCAGCCGATCAGGGCAGCCCGGTCCATTGGCATGTCCTCACGGATTTTCACCAGGGCATGCTCATGAATCAGCATCAGTTCCGCGAAAGATGAAAGATTGAGAAACTGATGGATGGTTTCGTCTCCCTTGAACAAACGCGGTGCCTGTTCGGGTGCGCGGGTAATCGGTGGATCGTTTTTCTCATCACACAGTGAGAGATGTCCGGTCAGACATTTCGGGCAGTGGCCACAGAAGGCAGACAGACAGGTAATGACGTGATCACCCTTTTTTACATAGGTCACATCCGACCCGACTTCCTCAACGATGCCCGCACTTTCGTGTCCGAGAATGGTCGGCAGTGCGTAGGGATAAGACCCGTCCATGAAATGCAGGTCACTGTGGCAGACGCCTGCCGCGACCGGCCTGACCAGCACTTCCCTGGGACCCGGTTTGGAAATCTGAACATCTTCGATTTCAAGTGGTTTGTTTGGTTCGCGTAAAACGGCTGCTTTCATATTTTCCTCGTGCCCTCAGATTCACAGCGGTTAAGCTATCACGATTGTGAAGTTCAATGCCACGTGAACAGAGATGTTGAAAACAGCCCATATCGCCCTCGGCAGTAACCTTGGCAGTTCCGAGAGGATTCTGGGTTATGCCGCGGGGACGATTGCCAGTCTGTCGGTCGACAGGGCGCGGTTTTCGTCCCTCTGGCGCACCGAACCCGAGGGGTTTACAGGCACAGTGCCGGCATTTCTCAACGCGGTGATGGCCATAGAGACCCGGCTTGGCCCCGAGGATCTGCTTTGTGCGCTGCAGGAAATCGAGCGGGACCAGGGGCGCAGTCAAAGCGCGACCAAGGGCTACCAGTCCCGCACGCTGGACCTGGATCTGATTGATTATGATGGGCGGGTTCTGGAGTCTGCCAACCTGGTTCTGCCGCATCCCCGAGCCTGCGAAAGGCAGTTCGTGCTCATACCCCTGCAGGAAGTCACGGCAGGTTACCGGTTTCCACACCTGTCTGAATATTCACTCCAGGAGCTGATTGACCGGGCCCCTGACAATCGAATGGTTCGACTCAGTCAGCTGGTCCCTTTGGCCTGAATGCCGACATGGGGAAGGGTGCAATGTTGCTGCCGGATGGTGCCTCGGATATGGAGCCGACACCTTCCCTGGCTACTTCATCAATTCGGACCACGGCGTGCATTGGAATATAGGTACGATTGACGCCTTCAAACTCGGCTTTCAGCTTTTCCTCGCCGGGATCAACCAGAACGCCGGAGCGCTCCCCGAATACCAGTTCTTCTATCTCGATGAATCCGTAAAGATCTGATTGATAGATCTGCCGGGCATAGATCTCATAGATCTGACCCTGATTGAAGAAGATCACCTTGTAGATTGGTTCTTGTGCCATGTCGGTATCCGGTTGCAGTACAGCAGTGTAGCAAGAGATAAGGCCGACTGCCTGTCATTTCAAGGGTTGGACAGTTGCGGAAATGAGGCTGTTGAAATCACCTGTGCGTGACTATAATACGCGCCCTTTTGTAGACGGGCTTTGCCCGGTATTCGATGGCCAAGGTTTTTATCAAAACGCACGGCTGCCAGATGAATGAGTACGACTCATCCAAAATGGTAGACATATTGAGCGCTTCTCACGGCTATGAGCTCACGGACGATGAATCCGAGGCGGACCTGCTGCTGCTCAATACCTGCTCCGTGCGCGAAAAGGCCCAGGAAAAGGTCTTCCACCAACTGGGTCGATGGAAACAGCTTAAATCCGAGAAGCCTGGACTGCAGATTGGTGTCGGGGGTTGCGTGGCCAGCCAGGAAGGGGATGCCATCACAAAGCGGGCGCCTTACGTGGATGTGATTTTTGGCCCGCAGACACTGCATCGACTGCCGGAAATGATCGAGGAAGCCGCGCAGTCTCGCCAGCCGCAGGTTGATATCAGCTTTCCTGAAATCGAGAAGTTTGACCGGTTGCCCGAACCCCGGGTTGAGGGTCCGACGGCGTTCGTATCCATCATGGAAGGATGCAGCAAATACTGCTCTTTCTGCGTGGTGCCTTATACCCGTGGCGAGGAAGTCAGTCGACCACTGATGGACGTGCTGCGTGAAATCTACCAGCTGGCCGAAAAAGGCGTCAGGGAAGTCAATCTGCTGGGACAGAACGTCAATGCCTATCGTGGACCGATTGAAGGTGATGCCGCCGGCAGGGTGGCAGACCTCGCCTATCTCATCACCATGGTCGCTGAAATCGACGGTATCGATCGTATTCGCTACACCACGTCCCACCCACTTGAGTTCAGCGATTCCCTCATTGATGTCTATGCGGAAGTGCCGGAACTCGTTAACCATCTGCACCTGCCGGTGCAGAGTGGCTCTGACCGCATCCTGGCGCGGATGAAGCGCGGGTACACGGCGCTGGAATACAAGTCCCGGATCAGGCGGCTGCGTACGATTCGTCCTGATATCAGTCTCTCCAGTGACTTCATTATCGGCTTTCCCGGTGAAACCGACGCGGACTTCGAGGCCACGATGAAACTGATTGAAGACGTCGGCTTTGACCATTCATTCAGCTTCATCTACAGCGCACGCCCCGGCACCCCGGCGGCCGATCTGCCGGATGAAACGCCCATGTCGGTCAAGAAGGAGCGACTGGCGGTGCTGCAGGCGAGGCTCCAGGGACAGGCCA
>JAQCAK010000154.1 GCA_027621895.1 Pseudomonadota bacterium
TGTGATTGAACGACGCGCTGTCGGCCCCGAATATCAGTGCGCACTTGATGGCGATGGCCTGGAAGTCTTCTTTCAGTGAGGGATAGGGCTGCATGCGGGTGCGCTGCTCCTCATCAAATTTCCAGCCGAAGCCCTCATCAATGAACTCAACCGAATGCCTGGCGATGTGATCGACCAGGTACTGGTTTTCACACTGCTGTGGCGGCTGCAATCGAAACCTGGATCTGGCGATCTCTGCCGTTGGATAGAGTTTGGCACGGGCAAGGCGTTCAGGCTCGGGCGGACGTTCTTCCTCCGGGTGCTTCACCCCGGAATCCAGCAGGATCAAGCCCTTGAATCGGTCCGGGTATTTCGCCACTGCCCGGATGGACATGACGCCCCCAAAAGAGTGTGAAACCAGCACTGTGTCGCCCGGCATGCCACAGGCGTCCGCAACCGCGATGATTTCATCGGCATAAAGATCAGCGGAATACTCGTCACGATGGTCACTGTCACCCATACCCGACAGGTCCAGGGCGACGCTCTGGTAGTCATCACGATAACGTGGCGCAATAAAATCCCACCAGTGGGCGTGCGCATTGTGCCCGTGAACCAGGAGCAGCCCTGGCTCTCCCGGCTCACTCCAGCAAAGATAATTGATATCGGCGCCGTCGACCTCTACCGATCCGACTTCAGGCTTCGTATCGATCGCGTCCCAGAACCAGTCCGGGGTCGTATAGGTGGAATCCTCGCTCACGCGACCCTGGCGTACTTTTTCAGATGATGGTCAACATTGCCGAACAGGGTTTCAATGGCCGTGATGCGCTTGAAATAGTGACCAACGCTCAACTCGTCGGTCATGCCCATGCCACCATGTAGCTGAATGGCGCTCTGGCCAACGAACCGGCCACCCTTGCCGACCTGGACTTTCAATGCGGAAACCGCCTTCTTCGCCTCGACGGGGTCATCCCCGCTCATGCGCAGCGCGGCCATGTACAGAATCGATTTGGCCTGCTCGTGTTCCATGAACATATCCACCATACGATGCTGCAGCACCTGGAACTTGCCAATCGGCTGGCCAAACTGTTCACGAGTCTTGCAGTATTCCACCGTGGCCTTGTAGAGCACTTCCATGGCACCCACGGCTTCTGCACCCACTGCCAGAATGCCCTGGTCTATCGCCGCCTCGAGCAGCGGTAATCCATTGCCCACTTCACCGAGTACCGCGCTCGCCGGTACTTCCACGTTCTCGAACGTGATCTCGGATGCACGCATGCCGTCAATGGTGGGATAGTCCCTGCGGGCAACACCGTCAGCCGTCGCGTCAACCAGGAACAGGGTAATACCCGCCTCGTCGCTCTGGTTCCCGGCGGTTCTGGCCGGAACAACCAGCACATCCGCAGAAGGTCCGCCAAGGACCACTCCTTTGAACCCGTTGATGGTATAGCTGTCACCTGATGAGGTTGCGGTCGTGGTGACATCAGCCAGATTGAAACGCGCCTGAGGTTCAACGAAGGCGAGCGCTGCAAATTTGGTACCCGCCATGATTTCCGCGAGGACCCCTTCTTTGTGTTCAGCAGTTCCACCTGCCTCGATAACCGATCCGGCCAGGATCACTGTTGGAATAAAGGGCTCCACGACCAGTCCTTTGCCGAACTCTTCCATCATGATCATGGTTTCCACCGCCGTGCCCCCGAAACCGCCTGAATCTTCAGAGAATGGCAGGGCAAGCCAGCCAAGTTCCGCGAAGGTTGCCCAGTTTTCACGACTGAAGCCATCTTCTGACTTTGAGTTTTTCTGACGGGTTTCGAAATCGTAGCTGTTCTGAATGAATCGCTGGACGCTTTCCTGGAGCAGCACCTGCTCTTCTGAGAAGGAGAAATCCATAGTTCAATGCTCCCGGCATGCTGAATGAGAAAAAGAGCCTCGGATCATAGGGGGTGAGACCTTGGTTTTCAAGGCGAGATTCAGGGGCCGGAATCCGCCGGCCGTTACATCGGCCAGGGTCACATCCAGGACCGTATTTGGACTGGTAATGGAGGCATGGAAGATGCTTCACTATGCGCCAGTACCATTTGCTGTTTCATTGTCTGCTGGAGAGTCGCATGTCTGAACCTGTTGTTGCCCAAAAAGCCCCCTATGGCGTGGAAGTAGAAGCCGGAAAATCCTATTTCTGGTGTGCCTGCGGGAAAAGTACGAATCAACCCTTCTGTGACGGCTCCCACCAGGGCACCGATATCCTGCCGCAGAAATTCGAGGCAACCGAAAGCAAGAAGGTCTTTTTCTGTGGCTGCAAGCAGGCCAAGGATTCACCACTTTGTGACGGCAGCCACAACGCCCTTTGATCTAACGACGCGGCTGCAAGGTTTTCAGGCAGGGAAAACCACCTGAACCCCGGCGCCACCCAGGTCACTTTCCGTGATCCGGATGGAGCCGTGATAGCGTTCAACAATCTCGACGACGATCGCCAGGCCAATCCCCTGGCCGGCAACCCGGGTATCAAGGCGTTCACCTCGCTGCAGTACCCGCTCACGATCTGCAGCCGCTATGCCCGGACCGTCGTCCTCAATACAGAGTGTCAACTGGTTCTGATCCTGCCTGGCGGTAAAGCGAACCTGGTGTTGCCCGTATTTGCAGGCATTGTCCAGCAGGTTGCCCAGCAGCTCCATCAGGTCACGCTGATCCCCGGGAAACCCCGTATCCCCCGTATCAGTCTCGATCTCGATGGCTTTATCCCGATAGACCTGTTGCAGGGCGGCAACCAGCTTGTCGGCAACGGGCACTACCGGTACCCGGGTTTTCACCAGGGAACTCGCCCCGACCACTGCCCGTTCCAGCTGGTAGGAAATAATGTCGCTCATTCGATCCAGCTGCTCTTCCATCAGGTTTGACAGGTCTTTAGGCAGCTGATCATTGCGACTGCTCTCGATTTTCAGGATGGCGAGCGGCGTTTTCAGACTGTGAGCCAGGTCTGCCAGGGTTGTCCGGTAGCGCTCACGCTGGGTTCGCTCACCGGATAGCAGCAGGTTAAGGCTGCGGGTCACACCGGCGATCTCACTGGGGTACTGCCCTTCCAGGTAGGCCTGTTCCCCCTGCTCGATGGCTTTCAGGTCTCTTTCGAGCGCACCAATGGGCAGAAGGCCCCAGTACATGATGCCCGCCTGGATCGTGACCAGCACCAGCACACCCGCGGCCAGCCAGCCCCACAGGCTGTTGCGGAAGCTGTTCACTTCCCGCTGGTAGGGATCGGGATTCTCGATCACCGTGTAGACATATCGAGCATCGCCTGCCTCGGCCTGCCAAATCACGGGATAAGACAAATAGAAGAGCGCATCATGGTCAGGACTCACCGGCAAGCGATCAAAACCGGGTTCACCCGGCGTTTGTCCGGAAAGCAGCCTGGCCCGGTCCTGGGCTGACAGGATCAGGTCAATCGCTGAACGGCTGCGCCAGATTTCCCGGCCCTCGGCGTCGAACACAAACCCTGCCAGACCTGAGCCGAGGGTATTGAATCGGGGTTCCTGCAGCGATGGCGGCAAGTCAATGACGCCCGCCTGCACCTCGTTGGTTGCCGCGAGCAGCGCGTAGATATGCAGCAGCAACCGTTCGGAAACAGCCTGGCTGGCGCTCTGGCGGAACGCCGTATCAAGCACCAGCCCCATCACACCCAGGAAAACCACCAGCACCAGTGCGGCTGAAACCAGCATACGGACACGGAGTGATCCGACCGCGCGCTGGCTATCGGTCATTCGCCTAGCCCGAACCGGTATCCCTGGCCACGGACAGTTTCAATGGGGTTAATTTCGTTTTCCGGGTCCAGCTTGCGACGCAGACGCCCGACGAAGACCTCAATGACGTTACTGTCGCGATCGAAATCCTGATGGTACAGGTGTTCTGTCAGTTCGCTCTTCGAGACCACGTGCCCCGGTCGATGCATCAGGTACTCCAGCAGGTTGAACTCGAAGGCAGTCAGATCAACAGCCTCGCCATTGACCCTGACCCGTTTGGCCCGGGCATCGAGTGAAACCGGGCCGAATGAGACTTCCCGTGTCACCGCCCCGGAGGCGCGGCGGATCAATGCCTCGATCCTGGCCAGCATTTCCTGAACGTGAAACGGTTTAACCAGGTAATCGTCTGCACCGGCGGCCAGTCCATCCACCTTGTCCTGCCAGTCACCCCTGGCAGTCAGGATCAGCACCGGGTAGTCGCGGCCCTGGGCACGCAGGCGGTTGATCACTTCCATACCGGACAGTCGCGGCAGACCCAGGTCAATAATCGCCAGATCGTAGGCTTCACTTTCCGCCAGTGCCGCGGCCTGATGACCGTCAACCGCCCCGTCAACCTCGTAACGATGTCGCTGCAGAATTTCCAGCAACTGCTCCCTGAGGGTCTGTTCGTCTTCTGCCAGCAGAATTCTCTTGGTCATGACTTCTTCCTTATTCGAATACCTCGCCCGATTCGCCATCGACGAACACGGACTTGACGACACCATCAGGAGAAAGGGTTCTGACACGGTAGATAGGCGGTCCCTGGTTATCCATCAGCGAGATGCCCAGAATGCGAGCGTTGCCGTAGCGCTGTTTGACCAGTGCTGCAGCAGCCCGATTCGATATGCGGGCATCTGGCTCCTGGACAAAGGGTCTGCCAGGCGCACTCTGGATACCCAGCGGCTTGCGCAGGCTGTCTTCATCTTCAGGTTGCGACAAGGCTGGCGCTGACATCAAGGTGCCCAGCACTGCCAGCAGCAGTAGCGCCACACTGAATCTTGCTGAACGTTTCATACCCTGCATACTATCATCGGAGAGAACGGCTTCCATCCCATTGGTTCCATGACCCCTGAGTTTGCCGGTTGTCCATGAATCACAGCTGAACCCGGTCGGCGCGGGTCACGCTGGCAATGCGATGATCTTCAGCCAGTGCAACACAGACGTCGACCCTCGCCGGGAGGGTTTCCATCATCCATCGGGTGAGGCGCTCATAAAAACCGATAAACCTTTGAACAGCCTCGCTGTCCATGACTCCCCGACCGGTTACACCGGTCGCGCGGAGCGCTTCCTCCTGCTGCAGGCGCCAGCGGAAAACCGCGTCCATTGACGGCGCCAGGTAGTAAAGACTGCCGTCAGTGCGGAACAGCGACTGATAGGCGCCGAGCCGATCATTCACCCAGGTTCTCCAGGCGCCTGCTGGATCATGCTCCGCCTCGAGTGCATTCACCGGTCGATTCAGCCTCGCTGCGGGTTCCGGCAGGCAACCCCAGCACCAGCCTTCACAGATCACAACATCCACCGGGCCAGCCAGACGGATTTCATCGGACCTGTCGTCAGCCGCCTTGTCGAACACGGGTATCTCCACCTGCTGGCCGGCAACCAGTTGTCCGAGCACGGCCTCCATACCTGCCGCATCATGTGTGCCCGGCACGCCACGGGTTGCAAGCATCGGATGAACCTCGCGAGCCAGACGCTGACGGTCCTGCTTACCCAGGTAAAAGTCGTCGAGGGATAACATACAGGCACGGGCGCCAAAACAGTCTGCCAGCAGGCTGACCAGCAGCCCACTCATCGTGGTTTTGCCG
>JAQCAK010000155.1 GCA_027621895.1 Pseudomonadota bacterium
AGTCGCGGAGTCGGCGCGCTGTCCTTCGGGCTGTATGGCGGCGCGCTGGCAGACCGGTTCGACCGGCGCCTGCTGATGCTGGTGACCCAGGCGCTGCTCATGCTGCTCACCGTCGGTATCGCTGCCCTGATGATCCTGGATATCGACAGCACCCTGGGCTTCGTGCTGTTTTTCACCATGACCTTCCTGTCTTCAGCCTTGCTGGCAGTTGATATCCCCACCCGACTGGCCATCATTCCTGACCTGCTGCCCCGGGAGGACCTGGGTGCCGGCATGTCCCTGAACCAGCTGGCCGGCCAGCTGTCGATGCCGCTGGCGCTGTTCGGCATCGGCCCGATCATTCTGCTGTTCGGTTTCGGCGGTGCCTACCTGGTCAGCAGCCTGGGGCACCTGGTGATCATCATCTGCGTGACCCTGATGCACTACCGGGCCACGACACAATCAGCTGAAACCAGCCGCTATACCCTGCGCAGATCCTTTGCCGACATTGTCGTCGGCCTGCGCTATGCGCGGAAAGACCCGGTGATATTCTGGGTTGTGATCCTGCTGGTCATCCTGATGAGCCTCGCCTTCCCGACCACTGCCAATCTTGGGCCGACCTGGATCACGACAGTGGTTGGAGTGAAGGTTGAAAATGCGGGCTATGTGATGATGTTATGGGGGCTGGGCGCGACCGGTGCCGGTATTGCCCTCACCTGGTTTTCATCCTTTGAACGCCGGGGGCTGCTGATCGGCGGCGGCGCACTGCTGTTCGCGACCTCGTTCCTCATCTTCTCGATCCACCCGAGCCTGCTCAATGTCGCGATCGGCAACGTGGGCATCGGCGCCGGTATGACCATCACCAGCGTCTCCAGCAGCATCCTGATCCAGTACCTGGTGTCCGACGAGGTCCGCGGACGCATCATGAGCATCTTCCAGCTCAACATGGGATTCGCACAGATCATGACCATGCCCGTGGCCCTGCTGGCGCAGTGGCTGACGCTGGAGGTGGTGTTTCCGTCCCTGGCGATACTGGCCCTGCTGCTGGTCTGCCTGGTGCTGGTGATGCAGCCGCAGATACTCAGGGCGACGACGACGTTGAAGGACGGGTCGTCCTGAGCGCAGCGAAGGATGTCGACGACCTGTCGTCCTGAGCGCAGCGAAGGATCTCGACGACCTGTCGTCCTGAGCGTAGCGAAGGATCTCGGTCTTACGGTCTCGCGAGCAACCCACATCGAGGTCCTTCGCCTTCGGCTCAGGACGACATGGCGACCTTCGATCGCTATGTCGACATAACCAATTCCTCTGCAGACACCAGCACGCCATTATTGTCCGCATAGGCAAACTCACCCGGATGAAACGTCACGCCCCCAAAAGTCACAGGCTCGTCCCGCAGACCAATCCCTCGCTTGAGGCTCTTCATCGGATGGGACGCCAGCGCCTGGATACCCAGATCGGTTCTGGCCAGCTCTTCCACATCCCTGACACAGCCATACACGATGATGCCGGCCCAGCCGTTGTTGGCGGCTTTCAGCGCCAGGTTGTCACCCAGCATCCCGCAGCGCATGGAACCGCCGGCATCCACCACCAGTACCCGACCATCGCCGGGCTCGGCCACGGCATCGGCGACCAGCGAATTGTCTTCATGGCATTTGACCGTGGTGATCGGCCCACCAAACGACTGGCGCTGCCCGTAGCTGCGGAACATCGGGCTCACCACCCTGACCAGTTCAGGGTATTCATCACAGAGATCGGGCAGTACATATTCCATAACGGGTCCTTCTATCAATTGGGTCTACTGTCGAGGCAGACAATCAGGTTAGAATCTTGCCCTCATGATATCAGAGCCTTCGGATGGCACTGAACCCCTTACAGATCAATCGATTAGCACGTGGTCTTAAGACTGCGGTTGCACTCGCTTGCCTGGTATTGCCGCTTGCCGCCAGGGCTGAACTGTATATCTACATCGGCCCGGACGGCGAACGGATGATCACGGACCGACCGCCAGTGACCGACGACTACAAGTTGCTCGCTCGACGTGACACCTTCGACAACGCCGGTCACATCCTGGCGAACCGCCCCATCGACACCGGTGGTAACAAGGCATTCCGCCATCACATCCACACGGCCAGCGAGAAGTACAAGGTTGACCCCGCGCTGGTGGAAGCCATCATCCAGGTGGAATCCAGTTTCCGGCCAGACGCGGTTTCACGCTCCGGTGCGACCGGGTTGATGCAGCTGATGCCAGGCACCGCGCGGGACCTTAAGGTCACTGATCGCTACAACCCCAGGCAGAACATCCATGGTGGCGTGCTGTACATCAGCCAGCTGATGGAGCGATTTAATAACAACCTGACCCTGGTGCTTGCTGCCTACAACGCCGGCCCCGGCGCGGTGGAACGTCATGGCGGAATCCCGCCCCGCGCCGAAACCGAACGCTATGTGAAGAAGGTCATGGCGGCTTATCACGAGTTTCGGATGCTGCGGTACGGCGCAGAGTAAAACCGCCTACTGTTCTCCCGCCGTGTACTGCAACTCGCCTGACTGGACCCGGATCAATCCCCAGGTGCCGGTTTTGGTGGAATGATCTTTGAGCAGCCCGGCGGGAATCGATGTCTCGTCGAAGTCCGGCGTTCTGCGATAGCTGGTCAGGTCTTCCGGAAATTCGAAGCGGTCGCAACGCACACAATCCAGTTCCGCGCCGAGCTTGCCAGCGCGACCATCTGCCGTTTCAACCCAGGGTCGATTCGTAAATGGCGGCTTGTGGCGAACGTGCTGGCCATGACCACAATCCAGCCTGGCGATCCAATCACCCCTGTCGTCTTTGTCGTATCCGCAGATCTGGCGCTTCACATCGAGTTCCCGACGACACGGGCCTAGACGATCACATCAAACAGGCGGCCGACCAGGGCTGTCAGCACCATTGCCAGCGCACCCCAGAAGGTCACCCGCATGACGCCGGTTACAATGCGCGCACCGCCGGCACTGGCCGCCAGGCCACCCAGCAGCGCCAGGAATACCAGCGAGAATACCGCGACAAATTCAATGATCAGTGCTGCGGGCACCAGCCAGGCTACCAGCAGCGGCAACGCTGCTCCAACCACGAAGGTCGCTGCAGAAGACAAGGCAGCCACAACAGGCTGAGCATTAACCACCTCGGAGATGCCGATCTCATCACGCGCATGGGCGCCCAGTGCGTCGTGTTCCATCAGTTTTTCTGCCACCAGGCTGGCAAGCGCTGAATCCAGCCCACGGCTTTCATAAATCTCGGCCAGCTCGTGCTGCTCGGCCTCGTAGTTTTCTGCCAGCGCTTTGGTTTCGAGTGCCAGATCGGCTTTTTCGGTATCGGACTGCGAGCTGACCGAGACAAACTCCCCAGCAGCCATCGACATGGCCCCGGCCACCAGGCCTGCAAGACCCGCCAGCAGTATGTTGTCCTGGGTGGCATTCGCAGCGGCTACCCCGATAATCAGGCTGGCCGTGGAAACAATACCGTCATTGGCGCCCATGACCGCGGCGCGGAGCCAGCCGGCGCGGTGCGTTTTGTGTTGTTCATCATGTGTCATGGGAATCCCCGTTACATGCCGCTTACCGGATTCGGACAAGCAATGTTCTTACGCTGCATCTTATCAGCCAGACTCACCACGGGGCCGGCTAATTGACAAGATGGAGGGCTCGATTCAGCACTGTTAACTGTTATCCGGAAACCACTCAAACACGACCGTAACACCCTCGTCATGTTCTACCAGCCCGCATTGACGCGCACCGGCTTTTTCCAGCACTCGCCGGGATGCGCTGTTGTCTTCGGCGAAGGTGGCAATAATACGCTTCAGGCCAAAAGCTTCTGCCCCGTAACCGAGCAAGGCGGGCACCATTTCTGAAGCCAGTCCCTGCCCCCAGGTTGACCGGCGGAAGGCATACTTGATTTCCGGTTCTTCCTGGCCGCCCGGATGGACCAGCCCGCAGAAACCAATCACCTCGCCAGTCTCTCGGTCTTCCAGGGCAAACATGCCATAACCGCGGGTCGCATAGTTCCTGGCAGTGACATCCATCCAGTTTTCGCATTCCTCTCGGGTAATGGGTTGGCCGTCGTCCACATAGCGCACGGCAACCGGATCGGCGTAGACCTCGTAGACACTGTCGACGTCAGAGGCGATCCAGCGACGGCAGCGCAAGCGTGGGGTTTCGAACAGATGATCTTCCATTGATGACTGGTCTCGAATTCTCGTCTTGGCGTCTAAAAAACAGCGCCTCAGCGACAGACAAACTGCAGGTTGGAACCATCAGTGCCTGCGACGGGCTGGATCTGTTCCGGCTACCCATATTTCCGCCAGGCGCGCACCAGTCCGAAGTCCTCTGCGAATTGGGGGAAGTCCCTGTGAGTGCGAATGCGGCGCGCTTCTTCAGTATCGATCCACAAGAAGATCATGCTCGCTAGGGTATAGATGGAACTGTGCTTCCTGAAATAGTCCAGGAAGAGCTTTGGTGCCCCGAGATAAAAATAGGCTCCCGGGATAGAAACATTAGGTTGAATGAAGGGCATTCGAGCCAGCGTGGAGATACTCATGATCGCCATCCACGCGGCTAAACGTGACCCCCGAAGGGCAGCTGCATAGAAAATCGGCCTGGAAAACGGAATCCTGAACAACTGCAGGGTCGTGGGAGGCAACTGGTTGATGTATTTATCCAGCAGATCTGCGGCTGCCTTCTGGTGCCCCTCGAAACCCAGCAAAAAGGCGTAGCAGATGGCGGCCAGCGTATTTCCCATATCGATTGATCGCTGAAAAGCGCGTTTGGCATCCTCATATCGACCCAGGGCGAATCGTGTGTTCCCGAGGGACTGGTGAAAAATACCTATCAGCGGTTGCTCGCTCAGCACCTCTTCCATTAACTGGTGACCCTGCTCTATCTGGCCGATACCAGCGAGCGCCATGCCAATGGAAAACCGCAACTCGGGATCAGAGGCATCAAGATCATGTCCCCGCTGATAGGCAGCGATCACCTTATCGAGCCGATTCTCCAGGCTGGCCCGGTAACCGGCAGCGTGCATCACCATGGGCAGCGCCGGATCCAGTTCTTCAGCACGGCCTACGGCCCGGTTCGCCGCCGCAAGATGGTCACGCCAGTGAGGGGTCAGGGAATTTTCAACCAGGGTGTAATTGGCATCAGCCAGCCAGGCCCAGGCCTCTACAAAACCCGGATCGAGCCCGACCGCTTTCTCCAGCAGATCAACCGCCTTCGGCAGGGTCTGCTGCCCGGATTGCTGGTGCACCAACTGCCTGCCATGCAGGAAGTACTCGTAGGCCTGCGGGCTGTTGGTCAGGTTGGTTGCCAGCCGCTGGTTGGCGTTGCCCTCCAGAATGACTTCCAGTTCCTGAACGATGGATCGCGAGATGGAGTCCTGCAGATCGAAGATATCCGAGAGATCGCCATCATAGGTATCAGACCAGAGGTGATAGCCATCGCTGCACTGGATCAGCTGCGCGGTTATGCGAACGCGCTCACCCTGCTTGCGGATGGAGCCCTCCAGTACGTGGGCCACATTCAGCGCCTGCCCGATCAGGGTAATGT
>JAQCAK010000156.1 GCA_027621895.1 Pseudomonadota bacterium
GGATGAGGTTCGCAAGGCCAAGCGTATGCAGGCCGAAGAAGAAGCCGAGGCCGAGCGACTTGAAGGCGTGTTCGAGAAAAACGAGCAGGATATCGCTGCCAAGCAGGAAATCCTGGCCAAGCGCCTTGGTTCACTCCGTGAACTGTTCGGTGTACTGCAGCAGGTCAGCGGTGACACCCAGGGCGTCTTTGAAGGTTCTATTGTTTCAGCCCAGTATCCCGGTCGTGGTGAATGGCTGGGTCAGTTTGCCCAGTCCATGGGCAAGAGCTCCAAGCTGGCGACCATTGAAGAGATCGAGCAGCTCTGGACTCTGATGCAGGAAGAGATGACCCACAGTGGTGAGGTTTCCCGATTTACTGCGACCGTCATCAAGGTTGATGGCGAGGAAGTGGAACAGGAAGTCGTTCGGGTGGGCTCTTTCAACCTGATCAGCGGCGGCGAATATGTGACCTTCGACGCTGACAACCAGATCATCAAGGAACTGCCTCGCCAGCCGGCGTCACGATTCGTCAGCTCCGCGGCTAACCTTGAGAGCGCGACCGGTGGATTCACACCGTTTGCCCTGGACCCGACTCGTGGCCAGTTGCTGGCACTGCAGGTTCAGGTACCGACTATCGAAGAACGCGTTCACCAGGGTGGTACGCCCGGTTACGTGATTATCGCACTGGGTATCATCGCACTGCTGCTGTCCGTAGAGCGCTTTATCACCCTCAGCATTACGGGTGGCAAGGTGAACAAGCAGGCTGCCAACCCGGGTAGTGCCAATGGCAACAACCCGCTGGGTCGTGTGCTCCAGGTTTATCATGAGAACAAGGACATCGATTCAGAGACCCTCCAGTTGAAACTGGACGAGGCTATCCTGAAGGAACAGCCTGCGATTAATGCGCGGATTGCCTTCATCAAGATTATCTCGATGGTGGCACCTCTGCTGGGTCTGCTGGGTACGGTTATCGGTATGATCGTGACCTTCCAGGCGATCACCCTGTTCGGTACAGGTGATCCCAAGACCATGGCAGGTGGTATTTCCCAGGCCCTGATCACCACGGTTCTGGGTCTGACCGTCGCTATTCCGACCGTTCTGCTTCACTCGATTGTGCACTCTCGAGCGCAGAGCATTCTTCATGTCCTGACCGAGCAGAGCGCTGGTCTGGTAGCGGAACACGCGGAAAGCGCAGGCAAGTAACCCATGGATGCGATATTCATAGCCATTCGTACGTTCCTGGAAGCCGGTGGTGATGTGCTTTATCTCATCGCCGCCGCGACCTTCTGCATGTGGGCGCTGATTTTTGAGCGACTCTGGTTCATCAACACGGAACATCGTGCGGATGTGGGAAAAGCCCTGGCTTACTGGGAAGGCAGAAACGAGCGAAACTCGTGGAATGCACGCCAGATCCGGCTGCGGCTGATTTCAGATGTGAATCTCCGGTTGAAGGCGAATATGGGATTCATCAAAACCCTGATTTCGCTGCTGCCACTGCTGGGGCTGCTGGGTACCGTGACCGGTATGGTCCAGGTATTCGAAGCCATGACCTATTCCGGCGGTAACGCCCGGTCCATGGCGGCTGGCGTATCTGCCGCGACCATTCCGACCATGTCGGGCATGGTCGCGACCCTGTCGGGTGTACTGGCAAATACGTTCCTGGCGTCCAAGGTGTCTTCTGAAGAAAGCTACATGGAAGACACATTAACCATGGATCACTAACGAGCGACATCAAGTCGAGTATTTACATGCGAAGACCTACTCAACAAGAAGAAGAAAAAGTAGCTGACCTGACACCCATGCTGGACGTGGTGTTTATCATGCTGATCTTCTTCATCGTGACAGCGACCTTTATCAAGGAAACCGGTGTTGAGGTGAATCGACCCGACACCGAAACTGCTGAACTGAAGAAAACCGTTTCACTGCTGGTGGGTGTTGCGCCCGACAGCGCGATCTGGATAGACAAGAAACAGGTGGATATGCGAAACGTTCGCACCACAATGGAAAAACTGCACCTCGAGAATCCCAAGGGTGGCCTGGTTATCCAGGCTGATGGTGAATCGAAGGTGGAAAAAGTGCTCGCCGTAATGGAAGCCGCGCGCAACATTGGCATCAGCCAGGTCGCGATTGCAGGCGAGGAAGCTAACTAGGAGGTTCTATGGCCATCAGACTCAGTCTCTCTGTTGTCGTCGGGGTTATAGTTACCCTGGCCCTGTTCTACCTGATGCAATACCTGATTCAGACATCAGGCAGTGCATTGACCGATGACAAGATTGGTAACCTTGTGGACTTCGTCCGCGTCAAGCAGGACCAGCAGGTTGAAACCAAGAAACGGCAGCCCAAGAAGCCACCACCCCCTGATGAACCCCCTCCCGAAGTACCGCCACAGAACTTTAACGTGAATGTTGATACCACCGGTTTCTCCATGAGTGGTGTTGATACGGGTATTGATATCTCTGTGGGCAGCGGTGGTTTTGGTATCAGCGACGGCGAGTACCTGCCTATCGTCAAGGTTCAGCCCCAGTATCCTCGTCGGGCACTGAGTCGGGGTATGACCGGCTGGGTGATCGTGGAGTTCACCGTGACGGAGCAGGGCACTGTTGCCGATCCGGTTGTTGTCAGCAACTGTGGCTGGATCAAGAATGCCCGTAACGACGGTGACTGTTTTGATTCACCCAACGGTGTGTTTGATTCGGCCGCGATCAAGGCCGCTGAAAAGTTCAAGTACAAGCCCAAGGTCATTGACGGTAACCCGGTGGCAACCGCTGGTGTGCAGAACAAGATCACCTTTGAGCTGGTGGAAGACTAGGAGGCAGGCATGAAAAAAATTGTACTACTCACTGCTGTTTTCTGGGCACTGCCACTGATCGTCGGAAACCTGGTACCGGGTGTTGTTTCGATGGGCGAAAGTGTCCAGGCCGCCCAGGAAGCCGACAGGAAGACCCGGAAGGTACCCGCCATGCGCGAACGTACCTACAAGAAGCTTTCCGAAGCCCAGCTCATGATCGACCCGGATTCCATTCCGCGGGAAGATGGCGAGCCGGCTCCAGAGCCCAACGGAACGCCCAGGGATGCGATCCGCATGCTGCTGGATATGCTGAATGACACCAAGGGGCTGAACAGCTACGAGATGGCCCAGATCTGGAATACCCTGGCATTTGGTTACTACACCATCGAGGATCTGCCCAATACGATCCGTGCCTACGAGAATATTCTCAAGCAGGGCACAATCACCGAGGCACTCGAACAGTCCGCACTGCGTGCGCTGTTCCAGCTGTACTATTCAGAAGGCGATTACCGGAAATCAATCGATTATATCGACCGTTTCCTGGCACTCCAGGAAACCCTGGATCCCAACGTGGTCTTCATCAAGGCCACCGCCTATTACCAGATGGAACAGTTTGACCCTGCACTGCGCTATGCCCTCGACGTTGAGAAACTTGTCGTCGAGCAGCAGCGGGAAATGAAGGAGAACTGGTGGTATCTGCAGGTGGTTCTGTATAACGAAAAGAATGACGTGGATAACGTGATTCGGGTTCTCGAAACACTGATCAAGAACTTTCCCAAGAAGCAGTACTGGATGCACCTGGCGGGTATGTACAGCGAGAAAGGCCTGGACGACAAGTCCCTGTCGGCCTACTACGCGGCCTACATTCAGGGTTTCCTGCAGAAGGAAACAGAGATTGTGATGCTGTCTCAGCGTCTGCTGGGTGCGGGCAATCCCTATGAGGCTTCCCAGGTGCTTGAGAAGGGATTCAAGAGCGAGGTCGTCGAACAGAACGAGAAGAACCTGAGACTGCTGGCCACGGCCTACACCATGGCCCAGGAAACCAATCGGGCAATCGATGCGTGGCGTGACGCAACCCGCTATGCCGAGGACGGTGAAACCTATTACCGTCTTGCCCAGGCACTGGCGCAGGAAGACCGTCACAAGGAAGCGGTTGAAGCCTATATCAACGCCGAGAAGAAAGGTGAAGTCCGTGATGAGGCTGACGTTGCGTTCTGGAAGGGTATCTCACAGATGCAACTGGAACGCTGGGACGATGCAACCAAGTCCTTCCGTGATGCCCAGAAGCTGGACAAGGCAAAAGAAAAGCAGGCGCGTCAATACATCCGCTACATCGCGGGTGAGAAGCGTCGCCAGGAAGAACTGCGCAAGATGCTTGAAGGCGTCGGCGAGTAACGCCTGGTGCGAAACCAGAAAAAAGCCGGGCTATGCCCGGCTTTTTTTTGCCTGCCGGTATCGCCCTAGTCCCGTTTGTCCGGCCGGTTTCTAATCAGCTTGCTGAAACGCCTGAACTCCTGTTTTCGCTGGGTTCTGGCGGCAACATCCTCCTGGGAGACCAGGTGCGCGACTTCACGCTGCAGCTTCTCGAAACGGGCCAGTCGTTCGGCGTTGAGTTCACCACTGGCAACAGCCTGCTTGACCGCGCAGCCGGGCTCTGACTGGTGCTGGCAGTCCGAGAATCGACAGTTCATCGCCAGGGTTTCAATATCATCGAATGTACCCTCAAGCGCCGTGGTGTTTGACCAGAGCTGCAGTTCCCGCATACCGGGCGTATCAATCACCATGCCGCCATCGGGCAGCATGGCCATCTCGCGAAAGGTGGTTGTGTGTCTTCCCTTGCTGTCTGTTTCCCGTACCTCGCCGGTCGCAAATCGATCATAACCGAGCAGCCGGTTGATCAGGGTGGATTTCCCCACTCCGCTGGAGCCCAGCAGCGCGCAGGTCGAACCGGGCCCGACATAGTCCTTGATGATATCGACTCCGGCATTGTCTTTGGCACTGACCACATGCACCGGGGTGCCGCGGGTTACATGGCCGAGCGCCTCGAGACGTTCCTCCAGATCCTCGCAGATATCGGCCTTGTTGAGCACGATCACCGGCAGTGCACCACTGTCCTGGCTGAGCAGCAGGTATCTTTCCAGGCGGTTGACGTTGAAATCGTCATCCAGGCTGCTGACGATAAAGACCGTATCGATATTCGCGGCAACGATCTGCTCGTCGACCACATCCCCGGCCTCCTTGCGGGAAAACCGGCTTTTTCGGTCCAGCAGGCGTTCGATCTGCACCTGGCCCTGCTCACCGCCGGGAATCGGGCTGACCAGCACCCAGTCTCCCACGGTGGGCAGATCGGCTTTTGACAGTGCGGACTGACGAAAACGGCCGGGCAGGGTGCCGCTGAGTTCTCCGTCCGCAGAAACAAGATGGTACTGGTTAATGTCCTGGCGCCAGACGCGCGCCGGTATCAGGTCAGCCTCATCAGGCTCGACCTGCTGCTGGAAAAAATGACTCCAGCCAAGATCAGTGAGTGTCATGTGTGTTCCTCGGGTTTATCCAGTTCAGTTGGAATAGAGGCTGCACACGACGGGCGGGTGCCAGGTAACGATCAAGCGTTTTGCTGGTCAGGAGATCCGTGCGAAGGTGCGCAGCCACAGGCAGATTGCTGATTTCATATGCTGCGTTCCTTCTGGTTGATTGGAGTGGGGCTAATTTAGCCCCTACGGGATCGGTTCACAAGTTTTCCCGAAATGGCGGTGAGCAGCG
>JAQCAK010000157.1 GCA_027621895.1 Pseudomonadota bacterium
AACAACCAGTGAGGTCACACCCGACCAGACCAGCGCACCATAGCACATGGCGCAGGGTCGCCAGTTGACCACCAGTTGATGAGCGGGCTGGCCGACTGCACCCAGGTCGTAACTGCCGGTGCGCAACTGGGCAAGGGACAGGGCCATGACCTCGGCATGGGCAGACGAGCAGCCGCTGGCCATCACCCGGTTCACACCCATGGCAACCAGCCTGCCGGTAACGGTTTCAAAAACACCCGCCGCGAAAGGTCCCCCCGTCTGCTGTTCGATATTCAGCTGCGAGAACCTGATGACTGCCTGCATCCGCTGGTCGACATCGGGCAATGTCGCGGGCAGCCTCGCGACTTCAGCGTCGATCCAGGCAGGCAGCGTCAGTTCAATCGTTTGATTCACGGGTCATCCTCTGCCGGAACACGGTAATTTCCTTTTCTGTCTGTTTATCACCCTGGCGCCGGGCGGCCTGCAGTCCCTGGTCGAATACAGCGGCGGCCTGTTCGGTCTGGCCCAGTTTGAGCAGCGATCGGCCAAGCAGTTTGTAGGCAGCGGAATAATCCGCATCATGGGCAATACAGGCTTCCAGGTGCGGTACGGCCCGGTCGTAGGCCCGGTCATTGAAATAGGCACTGCCGAGGCCGAAGCGCAGCATGGCATCGTCCCTGCCCTTTGCCAGCATCTTCTCGAGGTTGTCAGTCATTCCCATGACGTCACTCCTGATTGACGTAACTGGCTGGATGGAATCGCGGTGTACACAGACAGTAAAAGCGCAGATCCTCTGCAGAGATCGCGGTCACCCGCTGCGAGATGCCCGCCGGGATCACGACCTGGTCACCGGGTTCAATGTCGAAGCACTCGCCATCGACTTCCATCCGACCCTTACCCGAAATCACGATATAGGTTTCCTTGATACCCTTCAGGGCATGCAGCTGCGTGGTCACGCCAGGCTCTACCCGGGCAATCGCCAGGGAACCCTCCGGCAGACCGGGGGTGTTGCAGAGTTCCGTGATATAGCAGCGCTCATCGGTCCAGAATTCACCGGCATATTCAGCGCGACGTACAAGACTCTCTGGTGTCATGGCTCCAATCCGTCAATCGATCATGAATGATATGATCCTACCTGAATCCTGAAGCCCACGCCCAACTGACCACAGGGGATAGCGCTATGACTGACGTGACTTTCAAACTCGGTGAAACCCGGGCACTGGTAACCGGTGCTTCCAGCGGCCTGGGACCCTGGATCGTGAAAGCCCTGGATCGCGCCGGCGCGCGGGTGGCTATCCAGTACCACACTAATCATGAGGGCGCTGCCCGGCTGGCGGGTGGACTTTCCCGCGAGGCCCCGGTGCTGCAAGCAGAGCTCAGCAGACCCGACGAGGTCGAGAAGCTTTTTGCCAGCGCTGCAGAATCTCTGGGCCACATTAACCTGCTGGTGAATTGTGCGGCGGCAGCTTCCCAGTCGGTCTCCGATCTGAAAGACATGAGCCTGGAAGGCTGGCAATCCACCCAGCAGGCCAACGTCGATGCACCCATGCAGCTGATCCGGGCCATGGCTGCCCAGGGCAGGCAGGGCGTCGTACTGAACGTTTCTTCTATTGAGGCATCCCGGCCCGCGCAGGGACACAGCCACTATGCCGTTTCCAAGGCTGCACTTGAGATGCTGACCCGCGCTGCAGCACTGGAATTCGGACCCATCGGTCTGCGAGTCAACGCCATCGCCCCCGGGCTGATCTGGCGCGACGGTATCGAAACAGGTTGGCCGGAAGGCGTCAGCGCCTGGCAGCAGTCGGCGCCACTTGGCAAACTCGTCGACCCAGGAAACATCGCCGATGCCGTGCTGTTTCTGGCCAGTGACTCTGCCGCTTCCATTACGGGCACAGTGCTGACGGTCGATTGTGGCCTTTCTGTCAGGTCCGGCTGGTAATGTTTACCCGAATTGCGATTGTAGGCGCGGGCCTGATGGGTACCGGTATCGCCCGCCATCTAGCCTCGAACGGAAACGCGGTCATCGCCTATGACGCTGATGCGCGAAAGCTGCAGCAGGCCAGGGACGACAATCCTCTACCGGCGATTCGCTACGTGTCGGCGTTAACGGACATTGCTGATGCCGATCTGGTGATTGAGGCCGTCTTCGAGGATCTGGCCGTCAAACAGACAGTGATTCGGGAACTTGAATCCATCGTCAGCAAAGACTGCGTGCTTGCCACCAACACCAGTTCACTGCTGGTGCGGGACATCGCCGCTGTACTGGACACACCGTCAAGGTTTCTCGGGATCCACTACAACAATCCTGCAGACATGAACCCCATCGTCGAGATCATTGCGACCGCGGAAACCAGCAAGCCCCTGGCCTCGGCAGTCACAACCTGGATGTCATCGACCGGCAAGCTCGCCATCGCCTGCGCAGATACCACCGGCTTTATCCTGAACCGGCAGTCGCTTCCCTATATCAACGAGGCTGCCCGCTGCGTTGCACTGGCTACGCCGCTGCAGGTAGACCGGCTGGCCGTCTCCAGACTCGGGGTTGGTCTTGGGCCTTTCGCCGTGATGAACCTGGTGGGGCTTGACGTGATGGCTGCAGCCAGCCGAAACCTGGCGTCCCTGGGGCACGGCTATCAGCCTGCTGCCCGGTTGCAGTCTCAGGCCCCTGCCGGTGCCTGGCAGATCGATGCTGATGATGCGAGGACGCCAGACCTGCCGGCAGACATGGCCGACGCGATTGAAGCACGACTGCTCGGCGCGATGATGTTTCCGGGAAAAGACATTCTTGAGCAACAGCTTTGCAGTCGGGATGACCTGCACCTGATCTGCAGGGAGGCACTGGGATACGCGCGTTCCTCACCCGAACTGCTGGAAGCGATGGATGCCGACCAGGCGGACAGGTCTATCGAAACCTACCTGCGACACCAGTCAGGCTGACAGACGAAACCGGTCAATCTGGATGTCCTCCTCGCCCAGGTCCGTGTAGTTGTCGTCCACTCGCCCCCTGATGTATTCACGCCAGGTAAACGGCCGGTACACGGGTTCCCCGGATAACAGGGCTGGCAGGGGTTCCAGAATGGCATCGGCTTTCGGATTGTAGAAATAGGGCGTGCTGTAACGGCCCGCCGCCCCTTTTTCGAGCTGGTTCATCGGAACGACTCGATGAACGGCTGCGCGATAAACGTCATTGGTCCAGACCTGCAGCGTATCCCCCAGGTTCACTACAATCATTCCCGCCCGGGGAGGCACATCAATCCATCCATCCTGCCTGGAGAGCGTCTGCAGGCCACCCGTCATATCCTGCAGCAGCAGGGTCAGCACACCCGGGTCTGTGTGATGGTGCAGGGCCATGTCACCGAGTGGTGCAATACCCTCGGACTCTGCCCCTGTGAGCGGATCCTCGTAAGGATAGTAATTCAACCTGACGGTACTGGTCCTGGCCTCACCCGGTGGCAGCAGACTGATATCAGCTCCACCCTGCGTGCTGGACAGGGACCGGTAAACCAGCGACAGGGTCCTTTCTGCGACCCGGGTCGCCGCATCGAAGAACACCGTCATCGCATGCCTGAAGTTCGAAGGTGCTGCCGGCCATTGATTGACATCACTGCCGTCAGCACGTGACCTCATGAAGTCGAAGACTTCTTTCTGGTCCCGGCGGCGCTTGGTTAATTCACGGTCGTAGTATCCAAGGGGTATCGCATCTGTCCGCATGACCTGCCGCTTGATCTCCGCCGGCTGGCTGAAAAACGCGTGGCTCGCCTGCCACATGGTCGCAATGGCGTCGTCCATGCCGTGGTTGTTCAGCAGGAAAAATCCGTGGTCACGGCAGGCGGCAGAAAGGGGCGCAAGCATTGAGACATCATGCTCAGCTGCTTCAAGGTCTATGGTCGGTACCTTCATGTCGAGTGAGACTCCTTCGGGATTGTGCCATCATCCCATCAACAGTCGATTGAATCGAGATGGAGGCGCGCACCTTGGAATACTATGTGAACCTGCCGGGAGACCGTTTCCTTGATCCCGGCCCCTGGGCCGCTGAAATGGAGGCGGCTGGATGGGATGGCGTCTGCGCATCGGATCATTTCTGGGTGACCAGCCACGCCTATCCGCACGTGTTTGTGACAGCCACCCAGATGGCCTGCGCTACCCGGCGGGTTGGCATCACGACCTCCTTCTGCAACAACCTGTTCCGCTCGCCGGTGGAGTTCGCCCAGGGTGCGCTTTCCCTGCAACAGGCCGCGGCTGGCCGTTTCGAAGCCGGGCTGGGTGCCGGCTGGGCAGAAGCTGAGATGCGCGCAATCGGTCTGCCCTATCCCCCGCCCGGTGAACGCATTTCCCGCTACATTGAAGCCATGCTGGTGGCGGGACAGCTGATCAGAACGGGCCAGTGCGATTTGGAGGGCGATCATTACAGCATCCATATCAGCGGTGACGACGTCATCGGTCCCCGGGTTACAGTGCCTCCCCTTCTGGTGGGATCTGCAGGGGGACCGAGGGGGATCCGCGAGATCACCCCCCTGGTCGACCGCATTGAGATCAAGGCCAGTTCGCGGTCGACTCGCGGTGGCCAGATCGACCTGGCGGTCATGGCGACAGTGACAGAGGATGAAGTGCGTCAGAATGTGGACCGGGTCAGGGCCATCAGCGACAGCATTCCTGTCGGTATCTTCATTCTCACTGCCGCCGGTGACAGCGACACGGTCAGGGGCATGAAACAGATGATGGGCAACGGTTTTCTCGGCAATTTCATGGGTCATCCCGACGATGTTGCGCGTTCACTGGAAAGCCTGTCCGGACTGGGGATCGACCGGGTCCAGCTCACCGAGTTCGCGCCGGGTTCACACCGGGCACTGGCAACCAGTCTGCTGGCCAGCTGAGTCGCCGACAGGCACATCCAGCGGGGCTGGCAGAGCGTAAAAAACCCACTTGCATCCAGGCGGCGCTTTGACTACATTGCGCCGATACACCATTCAAACGTTCGTTTGAAACACGGACCCGAGGACCCCTGATGGAACCGGCCAGGCCATCCGCATCAGCAAGCAGTTGTACGCCCCCTGACAATGGCGCGGACACCCGACTCCGCATCCTGGATGCGGCGGAAACCCTGTTTGTGGCCAATGGTTATGCGGCGACCTCACTGCGCGCCATTGTACCGATTTACACTACTACTTTTTCCGCAACCCATTATCATTTCGGTTCCAAAGAGGGCCTGCTTTCGGCAGTACTGAAGCGCCAGATACAGCCCATCAACGATGATCGGCTCAGAAAAATCAATGAACTTGGGAGAAGTGAGCGCACACTGACTATACGTTCCATCCTCCAGGCCTTTTTCACGCCCGTGGTTGAAGGCATTCCGGATACCCGGGCACCCGCATTAATGGCACGCATGTTCTACGAGCCGGATGCCTTGATCAGACCCCTGCTGGAAGAAACCTTTGGTGAGGTCATCAGCCGCTTTCAGGCCGCGCTGTCAGACGCGCTGCCTGGCATACCCTTTGATGAAGTCCGCTGGCGGTTTCATTTTACCGTCGGCTCCATGGTTCATCTTCTGC
>JAQCAK010000158.1 GCA_027621895.1 Pseudomonadota bacterium
TCGCAGGTCAAAGTCTTCACCACCCAGGAACGTGTCGCCGTTGGTTGAGAGCACCTCAAACTGCTTTTCACCGTCGACGTCTGCAATCTCGATGATCGAAATATCGAAAGTACCACCTCCCAGGTCGTAGACCGCAATCGTGGAATCACCGGAAGACTTGTCCATGCCGTAGGCCAGGGCCGCGGCTGTTGGCTCATTGATAATGCGTTTTACTTCAAGACCCGCAATCCGGCCGGCGTCCTTGGTTGCCTGGCGCTGACTGTCGTTGAAGTAAGCCGGGACCGTAATAACAGCCTCGGTAACCGGTTCGCCCAGATAGTCCTCTGCCGTCTTCTTCATCTTGGCGAGCACCTGCGCGGACACCTGGGGTGGTGCCATCTTCTTGCCTTTGACTTCTACCCAGGCATCGCCGTTGTCGGCCTTGGTGATCTTGTATGGCACCATCTTGATGTCACGTTGCACCACTTCATCATCGAACTGGCGCCCGATCAGCCGCTTCACGGCAAACAGCGTATTGTGGGGATTCGTGACTGCCTGCCGCTTGGCAGACTGCCCTACGAGAATCTCATCATCATCGGTATAACCCACCACCGACGGAGTCGTGCGGTCACCTTCAGAGTTCTCGATGATCTTCGATTCCTTTCCTTCCATCACAGCGACACAGGAGTTCGTCGTGCCGAGGTCTATACCAATAATTTTACCCATTTGAGTTTTCTCCACTTTTGTCCGGATGCCTTGATCCGGCGTCTAAATTTGTTACTTCCCTAGATGGGCCCTGCCTACTGAAATTCAAGAGCCGCGGGCATAAAGCCGGAGTTTATTTGCGGATTTAGCCGAAGCTACTCCGATTCCTGACTATCGGCTGCACCTGAAGGTGCTTTGGTAACCATGACCATCGCTGCACGAACCAGGCGGTCATTGAGCTTGTAGCCCTTCTGGACCACGGCGAATACGGAATTGGGTTCCATGTCGAGCTAAAGATCCATGGACATGGCCTGGTGCTCCTGGGGATCAAAAGGCGCCCCGATCGGATCGAGCACCTCGACATTCTCCTTGGCCAGCACATCGATCAGCAGCTTGTGGCACAACCGGATACCCTCGGCCATGGGATCGCCCTCACCGGCTGTCTGCTCGGTGACCTCAATGGCTTTTTCGAGACTGTCGACCACGGGCAGAAGGTTCTGGATAAAGCGCTCAAGCCCAAACTTGTGGGCATTTTCGACATCCCGTGCGGTGCGTCGCTGCATATTCTGCATTTCGGCTTCCGCACGGAGCGCCATATCCCTGTAACGGTCGGCCTCTTCCAGGGCTTTTTCCAGCAGCGCCGCAGGATCTCCCTGGGATTCGTCAGCCGGGTCCGCGGGACCACCCTCAGAGGGAACGGCCTGATCCTGCTGGTCTTCCGTTAACTGTTTATCGTCGCTCTGAGATGCCCCTTCCACCTCAGATGAATCCTGCCTGGGATCGTTTTCAGGCGCCATCGCTACTACTCCCTGGAAATTCGAATTAAAACCGCAGCATCTATATGGGGATGGAACCCTCGCCATTCAAGGGAAACTGCTGCAGAGTTTTCTAGCGACGGGGTGTTTCCAGGGCAGCACTCAGCAGGCGGGCGGTGGCATCGACTATGGGTATGACCCGGTCATAGGCCATTCTCGTCGGGCCGATAACCCCCAGGACCCCGACCAGTTCGCCAGCCACGTGGTAGGGAGAAGTGACCACCGAGCATTCATCGAGCACCTCGTAACCTGACTCATTCCCGATGAACAGCTGGACACCCTCTGATTCCATGCAGCGATCCAGCAGGTGCAGAATCTCGCCCTTCATCGAAAACGCCTCAAACAACTGGCGAATATCTTCGAGCGCCTGATTGGTTGCCAGCAGGTTCTCCTGGCCCTTGACCACGAAGTCACTGATTTCTTCACGATCAAACGCCTGGTCAGCGACTTCCAGCGTCGTCTGCATCAGCGAATTCATGCTCTCCCGGTCGTTCTTCATGGAAGCAACCAGCCGATCCCGGATGTTGCCAAGCGGCTCACCCGCAAAATGTGCATTGATAAAGTTCGACGCCTCACGAAGCTGGGCTTCTGTATAGGCCTGGCGGGTATAGATGACCCGATTCTGAACCTCGTGATCATCCAGCACCAGGATAACCAGCACACGGGAACCCTCCAGGCTGAGAAACTCAACGTGACGCAGGGTCCCCTGGTCGCGCCTGGGAATCGTGACCAGTCCCGCCATTCGCGTAAATTCCGAAAGAATGTTGGACGCATGCTCAACCAGTTCCTTTGAGGACATATCGGGATCAAAGGTGCGATTGAGACTGGCCAGATCGTAGGTATCCAGCGGGTCAACCCGAATCAGGGTATCGACAAAGAAACGGTAGCCCCGGGCAGTGGGCACCCGGCCCGCCGAGGTATGGGGCGAGCTGACGTAACCCATTTCTTCAAGGTCTGACATGATATTGCGAACGGTCGCGGGGCTAACGGAGACACTGGCCGCATCAGCCAGTGACTTCGAGGCGATCGGCTGCCCTTCCGCAATATACTGCTCGACCAGGGTCTTCAGCAGTATCCGCGACTTTTCGCTCAGATCATTACTATGTTTTTTTGCCATAACATTCAGAATTCTATGACGATTTCAGTCTAAACCAAGCTCCCCCGATGACTCAATTTACGATTAATCGTCAGGAAGAGCGATTAGACAGCTGACAAGCTCACCAGCGAAAGCTGATTGCTGACAGTTGCTGCACAAGGTTAAATACGCCTGTGCTGACACATCTCTCAATCAAGAAGCTTACACTGGTCGACCATCTCGATCTGGAATTTCATCCGGGCATGAGTGTCATCACCGGCGAAACGGGTGCCGGCAAGTCCATACTGCTGGGCGCACTGGGACTGGCCCTGGGAGACAGGGCAGATTCTTCGCTGATCGCCACCGGTGCCGATCGGACCGAAGTCAACGCAACCTTCGACCTGTCGGGCCAGCCCGAGGCCCTTGCCTGGCTCGAGGAAAAGGACCTGACTGATGGCCAGGACTGCATTCTGCGACGGGTCATCTCCAGAGACGGTCGATCACGGGCATTCGTCAATGGCAGCAGCATGACCCTCGCCGAATTGCGGACACTCAGCCAGATGCTGCTCGATATCCATTCACAGCATGAACACCAGTCATTGCTCCGCAAGGAAACGCATCGCCGAATGCTGGACGAGTTCGGCGGGCTGGTAGAGGTGGTGGACGAGCTTGCAGGGTTTCACGATCAACTGACGGACATCCAGGTCCGCCTGAAAGCGGAGATCGCCGATCGTGATGCACAGTCAGCCCGGGTGCAGCTGCTGTCCTACCAGGCCGAGGAACTTGACGACCTGGCGATCAGCGAGGGTGAATCCGGATTGCTGGAACAGGAGCTCAAACGCCTGAACGCCGCGGACAGCAACCGGGAAAAGCTCGCTGAGGTCCTGCGATGCTGCGACCGGGAGTTTGAAGACAGCGCATCCTCGAGGGCTTCAAGAGCCCTGAAGATCATCAGTCATATCGCCGACGACCGGCTTGAAGGCATCAGGCAATTGCTGGATTCGGCTGTTATTCAGATCGATGAGGCGGTTGCCGACCTTGGCGCACTGGTTGATGAGTTTGACGCCGATCCTGGGAGGCAGGCAGAGGTCGAAGGTCGACTGGGCCGGATATACGAGATTGCCCGCAAACACCGGGTCAGCCCTGATGAGCTGCCAGCCCTGGCCCAGAGAATCACGGCAGAACTGGAGAACATCACCAACGCCGATACCCGTATCGCCAGGCTCGAGGGCGATCTTAAGGAGGCCGACAAGCGATACAGCACCCTCGCGGAAAAGGTCAGTGTCTCCAGGGTAAAGACCGCCCAGCTGCTCGAGGGCGAGGTCACAAGACACCTTCAGGCGCTGGGCATGGATGGCGCCAGGTTCAAGGTTGCCCTGGGCGTACTGGATACACCCGGACGTTTCGGGGCCGATGATATCGAGTTCCGGATTGCCACCCTGCCCGGCTCTGATGCGGGCGCGCTTTCGCGCATCGCTTCCGGTGGTGAACTGTCCCGGATCAGCCTGGCGATTCAGGTCGTAACTGCAAAGACATCAAATACACCGACACTTGTGTTTGATGAGGTCGACGTTGGCGTCGGGGGTGCTACCGCTGAAATCGTCGGTTCACTGTTACGGACCCTTGGCCGCGATGCCCAGATCATCTGCGTGACCCACCTGCCGCAGGTCGCCGCCCAGGGTCACCATCACTACGTGGTCAGTAAATCCACTTCCAGCAAACAGGCTGCAACAACTGTCAGGATCCTGAACGAGGAAGAGAAGATCGATGAGATTGCCCGAATGCTGGGGGGCATAAAGAAGACAGATCAATCAATCGCCCACGCGGCGGAAATGATACAAGGTGCCAGGGGCAGCTGAAGCCAGCTAACGGCAGTCAGGACACAGGCCGTAGAGGTTCAGGTTGTGGTCCTGCAGCTCAAAGCCCAGGCTGTCAGCGACGGTTTCCTGGCGTTTCTCGATTTCCACATCCGTGAACTCTTCCACCCGGCCGCAGCGCACACAGACAATATGGTCGTGATGTTCATCGGTGGACATTTCAAAGACGGCATGGCCACCTTCGAAATTGTGCCGGATCACCAGACCCGCCTGCTCAAACTGCGTGAGTACCCGGTAGACCGTCGCCAGACCGATTTCTTCCCCGTTATTGAGCAACAGTTTGTAGACATCCTCAGCGCTAACGTGGTGTACTTCGCTGCTTTCAAGGATCTGCAGGATCTTGATGCGCGGCAGCGTGATCTTCAGCCCTGCTTCCTTGAGTTCCTGTGATTCTGCTGCCATTTTTCTGTGATCTTCCGACGAGTGATTAAAGCTCGTCCCCACCGGGGAAAGAACTGGGATACAATGGATGCTGAAATTACACCACCATTTGACGAACTATTGTAGCAGGTTGTTGTTTTGTTCCGAGTCTTGTTCACCCTCCTGATGCTCTCTACGCTGACCGCCTGTGAGACATTTCGCTTCCCGGGCGTACACCGCATCACGATTCAGCAGGGCAATGTCATTACCCAGCAGATGATCGACAAGCTGCGGCCGGGCATGACCCGGAGTCAGGTTCGTTTTGTACTGGGAAATGCCGTGGTCGATCACCCACTGGAACAGGATCGCTGGGACTACATTTATACCGTCGATGTTCCCGGTAAACTGTCCCTGAAAAGAGTGCTGAGCCTGTATTTTATTGACGATCGACTCAGCTATTTCGAGGGTAACTTCGTTCCCACGGAAGAGTTCCAGGCCCTGCAGGCGTCAGGTAAAAGCTAGCCTGAACGACCCGCCCTGCGCCTGCGAGCCTCCCTCGGGTCCACCACCAGAGGGCGATAAATCTCCACCCGGTCGCCTGACCTGACCTCATGGTCTTCCGGTCTGCGTCTGCCCCAGATCCCTTTCTCGAGTTCGTCCAGTTCAAGCTCGGGGAAATGGCTGGCAATACCTGACGCCTGAACTGCATCCCTG
>JAQCAK010000159.1 GCA_027621895.1 Pseudomonadota bacterium
CCGCTCGCGCTGATCGCGCCCCCGGAGACCTCATTGGCCTTGATCGCCACCGCCATCAGTGACGGTTCAGCAATGGTCGTGCTCCAGCCGATCGCAAAGGCAAACAGGTAAACCCAGTAATAATTCAGCCAGTGGAAGTCCAGCTCCACCAGCTTGTGACTGTTGACGAAGATCGGGTCAGTCAGTTGTTCCGCCATCACACGACCCAGCGGAAACAGTGCTTTTTCAAGTCCCATGAGAAACAGGGACAGGCCCAGCAGAACATAGATGAAACCGCTCAGCACCCGCATGGGATGGGTGACGGGCTTGCGGATAATCAGGAACTGCGCCCCGAAGATGATGGCCGCAATGGGCACCACATCGAGTATCGTCTGCAGAAACGTCTGGATGAACTGGATCAGCATCAGGCGAACAGCATCCCGTAGCACATCACGAAAATCATGGGGGTGAGAGATGCAAACGCGATCAGGCCAAAACCGTCAATCATCGGATTGCGGCCCTTGATGGCAGACGCCAATCCCACGCCCAGGGCGGTCACCAGCGGCACGGTGATGGTAGAGGTCGTCACACCGCCGGAATCGTAGGCGACCCCGATAATCTCGCGCGGTGCCAGAGCGGTCATGGCAACCACCATGATGTATCCGCCAATAATCAGGTACTGGATGGGCCAGCCCTTGATGATTCGAATCACGCCAATGACGATGGCGAATCCCACAGACAGCGCCACTGTCAGGCGCAGACCCGTGGCATACTGATCGATCGCCGCCTGCTCTTTGCCGATCATGCCGCCATTGGCAGCGATGACCGCGGCTTCACCCGCCACCGCAATCAGCGCCGGTTCCGCGACGGTCGTACCAAACCCCAGTGCAAACGCAAACAGCAGCAGCCAGAACAGGCTGCCCTTGCGGGCAAATTCATTGGCCAGGGATTCACCAATCGGGAACAGGCCCATCTCCAGTCCGTTGATGAAAAACGTCAGGCCCAGGAGTACCAGTGACAGCCCGATGACCAGGTCGAGCAGGTCAGGCAAGGGCTGCTGCAGCACCAGCAGCTGGAAGCAGACAATGACGACGACAATCGGCGCAAGGTCCCGGCCACTGCCCAGCATCGACTTCAGGAACTTGAGGGCAAAACCGGACATCCAGCTTCCCAAAAAACTTAAAGTCTATCGGTCGATTCAGCGGGCACAATGACCCGCATCAACTGGCGGACACTCTCTGGCTTTACTGATCGGCGGCCATGTAAGATGCCGGTTATGTCCGTAATGTGATCTGGGGAGAATGCACCGTGTCTATCGTGATTCAGAGGTATGAGGAGTTCACACCGGATGTCGCCAACCAGACCATTGGACACCTGTACCCTGAGCCCATCGTCGGGACACGCATCAGCGGCCTGGGGGAAGGTGTGGGGCTGATGTCCTCAATCGCCCGTGGTCATCTGAAATTTGCCTCCGGCAAGGAAGACACGGTCATCGTCAAGTGCATTGCGCGGACGGACAACAGTGAACTCTCCAAGGGTCTGAACTTCTACACCAACGAGATCAACTTCTACCAGAACCTCGCAGACCAGTCGCCCGTACCCATACCTCGGGGGCTGTACGCGGCTATTGAACCGGCCACCCAGGACTTCCTGCTGGTACTTGAAGACCTGGGCGATGCCACCGCGGGCGATCAGCTGGTGAGCTGCACTGAAGGCCAGCTGAAGGCGGCCTTCAGGCGAGCCGGGCAACTGCATGGCACCTTCTGGGGCAAGGCAAAAGACCTCGAGTGGCTGAACTACCAGATTGATATGAAAACCATGCTGTTCCGCAGGGACGCACTGTTTATTCCAGGTCTGCAGCCCTGTATCGATCTGTTTGGTGAATACTTCACAGGGAATCGGGCCGACGTCGTGTACCGGATCACCGAACAGTACATTGACCTGTTTCTGTACGCACTCGGCGGTGAACCGACGATCGTCCATGGCGACTACCGTACAGACAATATGTTCCTGGTTGAGTGCGATGGTGAGCCAGACATCATCGCCTTCGACTGGCAGAACACATCAGGCGGACACGGTGCCCATGACATCGCCTATTTCTGCTCGCAAAGCGCCGATGCCTCACTGCATGGTTCAGCACAACAGGACGCCCTGAAGCTGTACCACGAAACGATCCTGGAACATGGCGTCAAAGGTTACAGCTACGATGAGTGCGTTGATCGTTACCGCTACAACCTGCTGATTACCATGATTACGCCTATCGCCATCTGCGGCACACTGGACCAGGGGAATGATCGAGGCGTTGAGCTGGGTAGAACCATTCTGGAACGGTCATTTTCAGCGCTTGAATCCATGGACTGTGAGGCGCTGCTGAAGTGACGCTGCTCTAGAGGTTACCTGTCGCGTGCCTGGCAGCGATGTATCCGAACGTCATGGCCGGACCGATGGTGCCACCGGCACCCGGGTAGAAGTGGCCCATCACCGACGCTGACGTGTTGCCCGCCGCATACAGGCCATCTATCACTGTGCCGTCATCCCGTAGCACCTGGGCATACTCGTTGGTAGACAGCCCTCCCTTGGTACCCAGATCACCCGGGTACAATCGAATCGCATAGAAAGGTGCAGCATCAACGGGCGCAAGACAGGGGTTCGGCGATACCGTCGGGTCACCCGTGTACCGATCGAACGGTGTATTGCCCCTGTCAAAATCCTCATCCTTTCCCTGTTTCGCCATCTGATTAAAGCGAGCGATGGTTTCTTCCAGCACGTTGGTGTCGGCTTCCATCTGGCCCGCCAGGGCAGCCAGGCTCCCGGCGCGAAGCATGAACCCGTTGGCAACATAGTGGTCACAGGACTGGCCGGGCAGCAAACCGGCAACCGGGTACCGCCGCCGATAGGTGTCATCGAAGACAAACCATGAAGGATGGGTGCGCATGCCGGTGGCTTCAGCCTCGTGCATGCGTTTGACAAATTCGTTGTAGGGCAGAGCCTCATTGGCAAACCGGCGGCCACTCTGATCAACGATCAAAAAACCCGGCTTGCCGCGTTCAAAAATGACAATCTGCGGGCTGCCGTCCGGCATGAGAAAGGTGGGCGCCCACCAGGCGTCTTCCATCAGATCAATCGCGGCACCACTGTCCTGACCAGCCCGAATGCCATCACCGGTATTTGTCTCTGCGCCAGAGGTGTATTCAGTGCCGCGATCATCGCCCTGGTATTGCTCTCGCATCAGGGCATCATGATCGAATCCCCCGCTGGCCATGATGACACCACAGCGCGTGTTGACCTGCAGGGTTTCTCCCTGCCGATTGATCACCGCACCGGACACTCTGCCAGCAGAGAGCTGCAGCGATTCAAGAGAAGTTTCAAGCCAGACCGGCACCTGCAGTTTCCCCAGTGCTGCTCGCAGCCAGCTGACCAGGGCACCACCCTGGCCATAATACCGTTCACCGGTCAGTCGACTGCGCAACCATCGCGGGAAAACCCGCCACGCTTTTAGTGCGGTCAACGGGTCAGTACGGATAACGGCCAGTTGCCGAAGCTCCATCATGTTGCCAATCAGTCCGCCGGGCGCAGTCGGCACCTGGCGTTTGCGCAGTGTGTCCTGGAACTCGCCCAGCTTCGAGCCCGAGAATACCTGTGGCTCGACCGATCGACCACCCATCACGCCACCCGGGGTTTCCGCGCTGTAGTCCGGAAAGTCACTGAACAGGCTGACTTTCAGGTAGCCTGATTCAACAAACTCCCGCAGCATTTCCGGGGCATGCTGAACAAAGCGCTTCAGCCTGGCAGGTTCCACGCGGTTACCGATATGCCCGGTGAGGTAGGTCAATGCGGCTTCTTCGGAATCTTCGACTCCTTCTTGCGCCATCATATGATTGTTGGGAATCCACAGCACACCACCGGAGTAGGCAGTCGTACCGCCAAAGGTCGATGCCTTTTCCACGAGAATCACGTCCAAACCCCGTGAGGCCGCGGTCGCTGCTGCTGTCAGTCCCGCGGCGCCACTCCCCACCACCAGCACATCCGTCTGGATTTCCTTCGATTCACTCATTCGATGAGCCTCCTAGAGCGCGGTACCACCATCCACGGGCATGATGGCGCCCGTCACCCCGCCACCGGCATCAGACACCAGGTACAGGGCGAGCCCGGCAATCTCCTCGACCCTGTTGAGCCGCTTGATGGCAGCCTCCTGGGCATAGTTGTCCTTGAACTGCTCATAGCTGATTCCCATGGCTTCAGCTGCCGCGGGTCCTGACTCACGCATCAGGTCAGTTTCAACAGCGCCCGGACTGATCGCATTGGAGGTGATACCGGCATCACCATATTCAAAGGCCACGGCTTTGGTGAAACCGTTCATGGCGTGCTTGAACGTAATGTAGTGCGCCGCGGTGGCCTTGTTGGCCTGCCGACCTTCGACCGAGGAAATATTGATAATCCTGCCGAAACCGCGCTTCTTCATGTCTTTCAGCGCGCGCCGGGTTGCCCAGAAGCAGGAATGCAGAATCCAGGCAGCGGCCTGATCCCAGGCCTCGTCTGAAAGATCCTCAACCAGCGCAAAGCCGGAAGAACCACCGGCATTGTTCACCAGGATATCAATGCGGCCAAAGCGCTCGATGGTCTGGTCAATAAACGCTTCGACGTCGGCCTGCCGGGTCACATCTCCGGCAAAAAAAGTGGCCCGGTCACCGGCGTTCATTTCCTGCAGGGCCTGCTCTCCCTTGGCGGGATTACGCCCATTCATCGCGACAGATGCCCCCGCGGCCAGAAATGCCTCGGCCAGGCCTCGACCGATTCCCCGGGTACCACCGGTAATCGCAGCCACTTTTCCAGTCAGATCCGCCATGATCAGGAATCAGTCTGGACGCGGACTCCCCGCCGGACCAGTTCATGGCGCGAGATCTTCCACGCGCCATCAATCTTCTTCATATCCGTTTTATAGGTTGCCCAGAGGGTCAGGGTCGTCTTGGGATCATCTGCCATGTAATGCTGCGCCTGAACGTCAGTCCGGGTTCTGGCCGTATCACCGTCAATGGTGGCCAGCATCGGCCCAAGCATATGCTGGGTTGCTCCAAAGGCCTCGAGTTTGCCTTTGACATCCTCGGTCCAGGCATCGCCACCGGTGACGACGCTTTCACCAAACCCGTGAATTTCACAGTCGTCCGCGAAACAGGACCGGTACATTTCCATATCACGTTCATCGACACCCGCTGCATAGCGCAGCATGACATCCTGCAATGCGATACGGTCCGCCACTTCGTTAAGGTCAGCCATCTTGTCCCTCCAGTTATTATTGATTGAGCTGTTCTGATGTTCAGGCCGAGGTCAGTGTCGCAGAATTTGGCGACCAGCATCAGATATTATTTTTTAGCATTGTTGTATATATTTAGCTCACTGTATCGACCCGCTGTCAACATGGGAGTGGCACACAGAAAAGTGGCGGGCTTTCATCAGACCCGAACATGTACTACTTTTAATCACAGACCTTTCATCAAGGAAGGCACGCGTTTTCAGGAGGGATCAATGA
>JAQCAK010000160.1 GCA_027621895.1 Pseudomonadota bacterium
TGGGGATTGTCGGGCGTCGCGTGATAGGTGATGCCCCTGACCTGGCTGCCGTCCGCGAAGCCGATCGCCAGGTCGACGCGTTCGTAGCCGTTTTTTTCCCGGTAATCCAGTTCCTCCAGGATCGCGGTGACCTTCAGGCCGTGAAGCCGGTAGGCCATGCCGTGGCAGATCTCGCCGTACGATTCGATCAGGGTAACGACCCGGCCGGGTGCCGCGGGTGTGCCGCGATGATCGCCTGAACCCTGCCAGAAGCGGCGCGACCAGCCGTGGATCTGAGCGAGGCGGGCTTCCTCAAAATCGAAACCGGTCTTCCACATGATGGAACCGTAGCCAAACAGCCAGACGTCTTCAGACATATCAGCCGTTGTTGATCCGCCGGATGTAGTCGATGACATCCACCAGGCCTTCTTCCTGGTTGTGACCGCAGACAAATACCGCGGACGCCTGCAGATCCTCATGGCCATTGCCCATGGCGATGCCGTGACCCGCGCGGGTGACCATTGGCATGTCGTTCAGGTCATCGCCCACGGTGCAGATGTGGTCCGGGTCGATACCCAGGTGTCGGTGCAGCCGGGTGAGGCCATGCCACTTGTCCACGTGGCCCTGGGCGATCTCGCAGTAATGGGAATCCGTCTGGAAATGCCGGACGATGGTGGTGAGATACTGCCGCGGGAATGCGGCGTGAATCTGTGCTGCCATGGCAGCCAGCGCATCGGCGTCGCCGAATGTGCCGCTGACCAGGCAGGGTTCGCCATGGGCCACCAGGTCCTGCTGTTCGATGTAGTCGCGGTTCTCCCGGTAGTAGATATCCATTTCACGGGTGAGTCCCGGACCGTTGTCGATCAGCACGTCGGCGCCGCCGTCGTCGTGGGCGTCCCGCTGGGCGAACAGCGGCAGGCCGTGTTCCCGGGCGATGGCTACCACCGGCCGGATATCGAAGGTTTCCTTGTGCAGGGTGCTCTGGTCCGGATTCTTGACCAGCGCGCCACCGTTGCAGACCGCGTAGACATCCAGGCCCAGGTTGTCGATGACATACCGGGTGGTGCGATAGCGGCGCCCGGTCGCGATAACGATCTCGACGCCGCTGTCCTGCAGTTCATGAAGACCGGCACGGGTCCGGGGCAGAACCTGATGATTTTCCACCGCCAGGGTGCCATCCAGATCCAGAGCGATCATTTTGATCAAGGGGTGAACCTCCTTAACTCAACTACCCAGACGGTAGCGCAGTTTGACCACAAACACATCCACGGCCCGATCTTTCCAGCTGTTACGGAGCAGATCGCTGAAGCTTGCATCGGACTCGCTGGGGATGTCCGATCCCCGGGTGTAGACGACGAACAGATCCGAGAGCGGTGCGATTTCCCAGCGGTAGCGAACCTGGAAGGTAAGGGTGCTGATGGTGAAGTCCCGGTCGCCATTGGCCGGGTTGATGTCGGGCACCAGTGTACCGTCACCCGGGGGAACCTGCAGGCGCCGGCTTTCATCGGCCTTGATGCCGACCCATTGCGCGGTCAGGCGCAGCTGTTGCCGCGCACTGATGAAATAGTCGAGCGACAGCCTGGGTTGCCAGAAGGTCGCATCGAAGGTGCCGAGATCGCGATCTTCCCACCACAGCAGCCAGGCCTTGCGGGAGCGATAGGCTGTATAGAAAGAGGCGGCGAAGCGGTCGCTGGGTTGCCAGTTGGCCTCCAGTTCCCAGAAATGCTGTTGCCCGCCCAGTTCCTCGCCGATAAAGAAGTAACCCACGCCCAGTTGCAATGGTTTTGACTGGTCAGTGGCAAAAAAGGCGCCTGTCTGCCAGCGACCATCGACCCGGAAGTGGCCGTTGCCATCCGTAATAAGGTCGTCCCAGCGCGAGGGGAAATAGTTCAGTTCCGTGAACAGGAAATTGTTGTTCCTGAATTCACGATCCTGGGCAAAGAAGACGCCACTGCGCACCACCTGGCCAGCGTTGTTGTATTCCTGTGAAAGGGACAGGCTGCTCACCCGGGACTTCAGGTGAGGCAGATCACCGGACTCGGTCAGACGGAGCCTGTAGCGGGCGCCGATCGCGTCGTTTCGGCGCATGTAGCCGAAATCGTTGATCTCGAGGTTTTCATCGAAATAATCCAGCGCAAGGCTGTGCTGCAGGCCCTGGCGGGGCGCGTACTTGAGGTCGACGAAACCACCGTGGCCGGTAACGTCGTCCACATCGCTGTAGAGCAACTGGCCATCAACGCCCCAGCGGCCGTCATCGGCCTGCACGTGGCCATCGATACCGTGGACGATGGCATCCCCCTGGGGATGATCGACCAGCGTGGATATCCAGCCAAGCCCGGTACGGGTGTTCCCGGCGGTGGATTCATACAGTAATCGGGCCGCGCCAAACCGGCGGCCATCCTGAACGTCGAAAGCCTGGGCGTCGTTGATTTCCCCCTCGATTTTGGTGTCGTCCTCGATAGCGGTTAACAAGCCATAGCGCCATCCACTCTGCTGCCCGGTGATCTTGACGGCGCCCTGCAGTTCGCTGGGCTGGTTGGCTTCAAAATCACTGACATCCAGCCCGGGTATCGATTCGGGCGGGGCGCCGATCCGTCGTGTGTTCACGAGGATGGTAGGGCTGGCCCTGCCACGTGCATTGACCCTGGGTGTGGTGGTGAAAATCTCCTGGCCTTCCAGGAAAAAAGGCCGCTTCTCTGGCAGGAAAACCTCGACGGATGTCAGGTTCACAATCACATCGTCGGATTCAACGTTACCGAAATCCGGGTTGGCCGTGGCACTGATCTGCAGGTTGGTGGAGGGCCGCCAGTACAGGTCGAATCCGGCCTTGTAGTGGTCTTCATCCTCAATCGCGTCGTAGCCGGCAGAGGCGTAGGGGTAGAAGGTGAACTGCTTTGACGGTTTCAGGTTCTCTACCTCGAACTTCTGCAGAGCCGACATGAACAGGTTGCGGGAATCCGGCAGCGCGGGCCAGGTCCAGCGTTCCCCGCGCTGGGCCAGCGACCGGGCCAGGTAAAAACCCATGGTGCGCTTTGGATCTGCTGACTCCGGCAGGGCCATCATTGACCAGGGCAGGAAAAACTCGACGGAGTAACCCTCGTCATGCTCCGCTGACGCGCCCTGCCAGGGACCATCCCACTGATTATTGAACTGGCGCTCGGGCAGGATTGTGCCATCGGACACCGTACCGCCCAGGTGAACATCGAAACTGTAGCCGTACAGGCCGGCGCCGGTTGGATCCAGTGCAAAATAGATGCGGTCGCGCTGCAGCTGCTTGTCCCTTGGCCCGAGCCGCGCAACCAGTGTGTCTTTAGGCTGTTCAGCCCAGACGCCGATGTACAGACCCCGATCCGTGTAGAAGAAGCGGGCCAGGGTTCTGTAGGGGACTTCCTCCAGGGTATCGGGATAGGTCATGCGCATCTGGTCGTAGACCGTCAGCCCGGACCAGACATCCTCGTCCAGCTTGCCGTCGATCTTGATGTTGATGCCGGCTTGATCGAACTTTTTGAAGGTCAGTGTCGGGAGCGCGAAGGTGTTCGCGACCGCGGCGAGCAGCGGTTCGCTGAACAGCACAGGTAACAGGCAGAGCACCAGCAGGGCGGTTGATCGAATCATGGATAGACGGGCTTCGGTTAGTGACCTGTGATACCTGGCTGACCTGTCTGATTCCGGTATCCGCGGATGCAGGCTAGAATAGGTACTCCCTCACAAGGCTTTCCGGCCGTTCGGAAAGTGCGCGAAGTTTACTGCAAATATCGGAGGTTAGCCATTGCCCAGCTGGCTGAAAGACGCCTGGCAGGCGTTCGGACTGCGCGTTATCAACCTGATGGCGAGGCAGGGAGTCGCACCCGTTGAGATCCACTTTGGTGAGCATGATCGCGAATCCCTGGACTGGTATACCGTGGACAAGCGGGCGCCCAACGTTGTTTTTATCTATGGCGGTAACTGGCGATCCGGGCGCAAGGAAGACTACCGGTTCGTGGCGGATACCCTGACCGGTATGGGCTGCAATGTCGCGGTGCCCGATTTTCCGCTTTACCCGAATGCCCGGTTCAATGACATCCTGGCCGGGGTGACCCGTGCAGTGGAGCATGTGCTCAGTAACGTCGATGCTACCGGCCCGATCATCCTGATGGGACATTCATCCGGCGCCCAGATGGCGGCCCTGCTGGCGCTGAATCCCGCGCTGCTGCAATCGCGGGACAGGATTGCAGCCATGATCGGGCTGTCTGGCCCTTACGATTTCTTTCCGTTTACCGAGGACGATCACTGGGACTTGTTTGCACCGGAGGATCACTATCCGGCCTCACAGCCGGTGAACTATGTGCGGGCGGATGCCCCGGAGCTTTACCTGCTGCACGGTGAAAATGACACCCGTGTCCGGCGGGGACACTCCAGGAGCCTGATGGAAAAGCAGCAGGCAGCCGGTGGGCTGGCTTCCAGAGAGGTCTACCCCGGCATGGGTCACGTGGATGCGGTGGTATCCTTCTCGCGTATACACCGTCGCAATAATCCGCTGATACGTGATATACAGAGGTTTATAACCCAGCGATTTTTTGATGAACCACCGATATAAAGGGAGAAGAGTGTGGCACTAACTGAATCCAGTACCAGCGACCTGCTGGTAGAAACCAAAGGGCGTATTGCTGTTCTGACACTGAACCGCCCGGAACGCATGAACGCCATCAGCGGCGAGATGCTGAACGAGCTCTCGAAGAAGATCACCGAGGCAAGCGAGGACCCGGATATCCGCTGCATCGTGCTGACAGGCGCCGGCCGTGGATTCTGCGCGGGCCTGGACCTGGTCGACGTGGGCCAGGGCGGCATCGGTTCAGGCAGCGGCGGCAGCAATCGACCCAAGCGCCTGTTCGACCTGCGTAACGCACCGATCAATGTCATGTGGAACATCGACAAGCCGATTGTCTGCGCGCTGAATGGTGCGGCGGCAGGCTACGGCATGGACGTCGCGTTACTCTGCGATATCCGCGTGGCCGGCGAATCCGCCAAGATGGCGGCCGTGACGGCCAAGCGTAACGTGGTTCCGGAAAGTGGGGGCACCTGGCTGCTGCCTCGACTGATCGGCTGGGCGAAGGCATCTGAGCTGTACTATCGTGGCCGCGTTGTTGAAGCACAGGAGTGCCTGGAACTGGGCCTGGTCAACACCGTGGTACCGGACGACAAGTGTCTGGAAACTGCCATGGAATGGGCAGAAGAGATTGCCGACAACGCCCCGATGGCCGTGCAGACCACCAAGCGCATGATGCGCATGGGCCTGGACTACAACTACGACACGGCGGTAGACCACCTGATGGTACACCTGAACACCATGTTCCAGAGTGAAGACTTCAAGGAAGGTGTGCAGGCGTTCCTGGAACGCCGCAAGCCGGAGTTCACCGGTCGATAGTGATTGGTCGAATCGCATGCCCGGTTAACGGGCAGGGGCTGTACGACATCACCCCCCAGGTGGTGTCG
>JAQCAK010000161.1 GCA_027621895.1 Pseudomonadota bacterium
GCCTTCAGGAACCGCTCCTTCCGCTGGCTTTTCTTTGGGGTGCTCATCGTATTCGTCATGTCCGGGGTGAACAATGCGCTGGACCTTTACATGTTCCAGTACTTCTGGGAGCTGAGTGGCCGCGAGATGCTGATTCTGCAGGTCGCCTACATGATTGGACTGCTGCTGGGTGTCTTTTTTACTTCGACTCTGCATCGTTTTACCGACAAGAAATTTGGTGTGATCCTGGGCACAGGCGCATGGGCAACATTCCAGGAGCTGCCAGTTGTCCTCAGGCTCATGGAACTGTTCCCGGAAAACAACAGCCTGGAACTGCTGTACACCCTGCTGTTCATGAAATTCATCCAGGGGATATTGCTGCAACAGGCATTTATCTCCTTCGGTTCCATGATGGCTGATGTGACCGATGAACATGAGTATGAAACCGGTGTACGGCAGGAAGGGATTTTCTTTGGAGCGGTTGCGTTTTCCGCCAAGGCGACTTCCGGGTTCGGCAATTTTGTCGGGGGATTCGGGCTTGATCTGATTTCATGGCCAACAGGCGCGGATATTCGAACGGCCGCCGATATTCCGCCGGAGACTCTGGTCAACCTGGGCTTGCTCTATGGCCCGGTGGTGGCCGCCTTTTCCATCGTCTCGCTCTGGTGCTACACCAACTATCAGCTGACTCGCGAGCGACACGCGGAGATCCTTGAAAAACTGCACAAGCGCAGGACCGGTATCGACTGATAATCTTCCGGCCAATGGATAGAACCTGAAGCCCACAGCCACGAACCTATGAAAGCATGAAAAACCTGCTGTTCCTACTTCTTGTGCTGGTTACGGGGTGCGCCGTGCCCCAGGCACCACCCGCCGCTGACACTACCGACCTGCTGGACGGCAGTCATTTCGGTCTGGAATCCAGGGAGCTGCCAGTCAAGGATGTCCTGGCACTCAATGAAGAGACAAAATCCTGGGTCAAAGCCAAAACCGCCGGCTCGCGTCACGCGGGCTCCCGCCTGCGAAAACTGGTCGAGGGGCTCATTGATGACGGATTGCTGAACCTGGAATATGACCAGAACCTGACCCACACCGCCGCGGAAACATTCATGCTTAGACGCGGCAACTGCCTTTCTTTCTCACTGCTGTTCGTCGCACTGGCACGCGACGCGGGCCTGGATGTTTCGTTCCAGATGGTGGATGTACCACCGAGTTTCAGCGCGACCGGCGATATCGTTAAGCTGAACAATCACATCAATGTGCTGGTTACCCGGATACGCAGCGATACCCAGTTTCACCAGAATCATGTAGTTGATTTCAATACGGCCGAGTACAGCGGAAACTACGACGCCAGGCGGGTCTCTGACAACTATGCCGTCGCGTTGTATCACAGCAACGTCGGCGTCGAAGAGATTCAGGCAGGTGACTACGACGAGGCCTTTCTCTACTTCAAACGGGGCATTGAACTGGATCCGGAAATCCCCGGCCTCTGGACCAACCTGGGAGCTCTCTATTCCATTCGCGGCTTCCCGGAACTTGCACTTCGAGCCTATCAACAGGCTCTGGTACTGGAACCCGCTTACCGTTCCGCACTGATCAACCTGTCAAAAGTCCTCACAGAGCTTGGCAGACCCGATGAGGCCGAAAAGTATCGAATGCAGGCAAGGTTTCACCAGCGACTGAACCCGTACTTTCACCTCCAGCAGGCCCAGATCGCCTACGAGAACAGCGACTTCGGTGCGACGCTGGAACACCTTGATGAGGCCATCAGACTTAAAGGCGATGAACATCTTTTCTATAAACTGCAGGGTCTGACCCACGAAAAACTGGGAGATCGGGAGTCAGCAGACAAAAGCTATCGATTGGCAGAGAAACTGGCACAACGGGCCGGGGTCTCCAAGATCTATGAGCGCAAGCTGAACCTGCTGTAGCACATGCCCTGGCTACAGAACCCGTTTCACGCGAATCCTGCGTGAACCACTGCGTTTCTCCAGTAGAAAAGACCCCAGCGAGGCTTCCTCGATGACCACCGCATCACCCACGCGCAATGGCAGCCGGCCGGTATCAAGCTGGTGCCAGACCTGTTCATTGGCCAGTGTAATCTCCAGCTTGCCGTAGGCGTTGCGGGAGACCGAGGTCACATCCGCCACCATGGACAATGCATCCTGCCGGAGTTCGGGACCCAGACCGAAGGACTCAGCCTGCCTGTCGACCGTCGCCGCGGGTTTCACTGCCGCAGGAGATGCCTGTGATGAGCGATCTTTGTCAGTGCCCGGGATTGTTCTTCCTGTTTCCCGGTCGTAGCAGGCCAGTCGTGAAGACGACTCTGAGATACGGTGACAATCAGACGGGCTCGCCGCTGCAGGTATCGATAGAAAGACCGCAATGACCGGCAATACGAGAACAGTCGGGAAGTGTTGGCGTTTCATCTTTATCCAGTTCCTGAACGAAAATGCCCCCAGGTTTAACCCCGGGGGCAGTCGAATGACACCTGACTAGAAATTAATCTGGGCGCGAGCGTAGTAGTACCTGCCCTGAGTGTCATAGCTGAACTGAATCGTATTCATGTCATCGTAGGCGGTGACATAAGGAGGCTCTTCATCAGTCAGGTTACGAACACCTGCGGTGAAAGTGTACTGATTCCACTCGTAGTAACCCTGAACATCCCAGTAGACGATCGAATCCGCCGTGTTTTCCAGGTTGCCTGGTGCAGCGTCGACGTCTTCAGTGGAGTCCATGTACTTGGCAATCAGGGTGACACCCCAGTTATCGTTGGTCAGCGTGGCACTGTAGTTAACCTGCCATTCTGCGAAGGTAGCAGGGTTACCGAATGCCGGATCACCACCGAAGTAACCTGCAAGCTGAACAACGTCACCGCCAGTGAACGGCAGGTAGTCATAGTCTTTCAGGTAGGTACCGGAGGCCCTGAGGCCAAGCATGCCCATGGGGGTTTCGAATCCGTAGTCGATCTGGAAATCGATACCGCTGGTTTCATAGGTAGCCAGGTTCGCCTGGGCCTGGAGGATACCGGAAAGCTGCAGGTTTGAGTTTCTTCGGGTCGGTGCAGCAGGTGACGGTGTTTCGTCAACACCCGGGAACGCTGGCCCCACAATCAGCGCGCAAAGTGGATCCGAAAAGTTGGGACTTGCGTAACAGGACGAGATCACTTCCGAAGTAGGCGCTGTACCCACCGCATCCTGGATTTCAATATCGTAGTAATCAAGGCTGATGGTGAGGTTTTCAACAAAGCTCGGTGTCAGCACCACACCCAGGGTGAAGGATTCAGACTGCTCCGGTTGGATGTTCGGATTACCACCCTGGAGAGTTGTTGCCTGGAAAGTGGCCAGGTTGAAATCCGGTGCCAGGCCGTCAGCCTGACAGTTGGCCACCGTGTTGGCGTCCGTACCGGAGCTGCCATAGTTCCGGCAGGGGTCCGTATAGGATTCAGCAGACTGCTGCTGACCCAGGAACAATTCGCTGATGTTTGGCGCACGGAAACCTTCCGCATAGGTAGCACGGAACCGGACGTCCTCTATCGGCGCCCACTCTGCCGCAACCTTGTAGACGGTGTCTGAGCCTTTCACAAAATCAACATCCGTGTAACGAACAGAGGCTTCAAGCGTCAGGATCTCGGCCAGTGGGACTCCCGATAGAATCGGCAGCACCACTTCACCGTACATCTCATCGACTTCAAACTTGCCGCCGGTCACGTTGCCTGGCGTAAAGGCGATCGCGCCAATTGCAGCACCACCATCCGGATTACTGGAGGCTTTTTCGCGACGATTCTCGACGCCAACAGCCCAGCCAATCTGGCCACCGGGTAATTCAAAGTTACCCAGGGTACCGGCAAGGTTCGCCTGGAACAGGTTCAGATTCGACTCTTCCTTGGTATTAACTCCAACGAATCCATAAGCAATCTGGGCAGCATTCATGCTGTCACTGAAAAACGGATTGTAGACGCCGGGGCAACCATTGGTAGCTGCAGCACAAAGGTCCGGATCCATCATGTTCTCGATGTTCGGACGATTCGGGCGACCTTCATCCCGTTGGCTGTCTTCCCATTTGGCGATCGTGTAGTTGATATCCCAGGTCCAGCCATTTTCGAACTGGCCGTCCAGACCGGCAGAGATTCGCCATGTATTGACGTCCTGGGTAAATCGGCGGCCGCCGGATTCCGTGAGTCGACGTGAAGTAGCCACATTCTGGGGTTCGGTACAAAGCGGATTGGACGCACAAAGCACGTCACCGAACGGATTATCCGGATGACTTGCACTGGTAATCCAGCCACCAAAGGTACCGACGGGAGCCAGCAGTTGATCTGACTCTCGATTCGAGTAGTTCATTTCCAGACTGGCATTCACCGCACCCAGGCTACCGGAATCGAACAGCTCGTAGTTGACGACGGCATAGGCACTGTAGACATCCTGCGGCGTTGTCAGATAACTGAGTTTGGCAAAGTTGAATCCGTCGATCGCCTCATCATAAGGGCGCACGGTTACGCCATCCGCATCAAGAACCTAGCCACCCAGCACTGAATCCACGCCCAGAGGCGTAAACTGGGCCGGAGTTGTTGTCGGGCTGCCTCCACAGATCTTCTGGGTGCCATCATCAAAATAGGGACAGGCAGAAAAATCACGGTCACCCTGGCGGATCTCGTCTCGCTTGATAACCTGCGCACTCATGACAAAGTTTCCGCGATCAAAAGTACTGCCGAAGGTCAGGGCCATGTTGTACTGGTCCCCGTCATTCTCATCGGTGACGTCGTATCCGAAATCAATATCAACACCCTCGAAATCCCGCTTGGTGATGATATTGACCACGCCCGCGATTGCATCTGAACCATAGACAGTGGATGCGCCATCGCGAAGCACCTCAACACGGTCAACAATCGAAGTTGGAATCATATTGAGATCGACATAGCCGTTAACGGATTGCGAGGCGAATCGCTTGCCGTTGACCAGTACCAGGGTCCGGTTTGGCCCAAGACCCCGCAGCGAAACACTGGCGACCCCCGGATTGCCGTTGTTGACACCAGCCCCATAGTCACCGCCGTTCACGGCCGGCATATCCTGGATGAAGTTCTCCAGCGTCAGGTTGCCCGAGGCGAGCAGATCGTCCTCCGTGAGGACGGAGATCGGGCTGATACTGTCCGCATCACTTCGCTTGATACGCGACCCGGTCACGACAACCTCTTCGATCGCCGCATCTTCTGCGTAGACGGGCAGGCTGACTGCTGCCCCCAGCAGCAGGCTACCCGAGACGGCGCTGGCGATGCCCACTCGTAGTTGCTTTTTAAACATAGTAATCCCCAATTTCTTGAATGATGTTCGAATCCACGACCTGGATTCGTTCCCCCGGATCTCACAACGACAACCTGTAAGGGATAGCCACCGCCAGATCCTGTGCGCCGGGATTGTAACGTATGAAAATATAAATACCT